>JAJXXN010000242.1:13152-13661 GCA_021781075.1 Acidobacteriota bacterium
CGCCGGCCTGTTGGAGTTGACGGGCGAGGGGCTGACGCTGGGTGAGAAATCGGGCGTGCCGCGTGAAGTGCTGGGCGGGTTTTACGAGGGGTTTGTTGCGCCGCCTGGGTTCAAGGGGTATGCGCGGAGATTGACGGCGCGCGAAAAAGAAAGCGAAGTTGGATTTGCAATGGTGGCAGGAAGAAAAGATTTGCAGTTGATGCAGGATGAGGCGAAGAATCGGAAGTGCCCGTTGGAGTTGGCGGATTTGATTGCGGCACGGATGGATGCGGCGATCGCACAGGGGTTGGGCGAGATGGATTGGAGCGCGACTCAGGAAATCATCAGACAAAATGCCAAGCTTTGAGCTTGGCATTTTTGTGTTAACGGAAATTCTTATCGACTAACTTGTCACGATCTCACTGAAGTCTGCGATGCGCGAGAAGCTCGAAAGCACAGCCTGGATCAAACCCAACCTTGCCGAGCGGAGCGAGGCATCGTCGGCCATGACCATTACCTTGTCAAAAAAT
>JAJXXN010000301.1 GCA_021781075.1 Acidobacteriota bacterium
CCAGGAGCGCATGGCGTGCGACTGCACGAGCCGATACGCGTCCTCGCGCAACATGCCGGCCTCGGCAAGGTCGAGCAAAAGTTGCCCGCTGAAGATCAGTCCGCCAGTGGATTCGAGATTCTTCTTCATGCGCTCGGGGTAAACCAGCAGGCGGTCGATCAAATCGGCCGCCTTGGCCAGCAGGTAATCCACAAGGATTGTCGAATCGGGGAAGATGACGCGCTCGACGGACGAGTGCGAGATGTCGCGCTCGTGCCAGAGGGCGATGTTTTCAAAGGCCGCCTGTGCGTTGCCGCGCAGTACGCGCGCCAGGCCGCTGATCTGCTCGCTGGTGATGGGATTCTTCTTGTGCGGCATGGCCGAGGAGCCTTTTTGCTTCTCGCTGAAGTACTCCTGCGCCTCGCGCACCTCGGTGCGTTGCAGGTGGCGCACCTCGACGGCGATCTTGTCGAGTGTGCTGCCGATTAATGCCAGCGTGCTGATGTAGGCGGCGTGGCGGTCGCGCTGGATGACCTGCGTGGCCACGGGGGCCGGCTTCAATCCAAGCCGCGCGCAAATCCGCTCTTCATGCCCGGGTTTCAAATGCCCAAAGGTCCCCACCGCGCCGGAGAGCTTGCCGATGCGCAGGTCTTCAGCGGCGGCGTCAAAGCGGGCCAAGTTGCGCTCCATCTCGGCATACCAGTTGAGCAGCTTCAAGCCAAATGTGGTCGGCTCGGCGTGGATGCCATGCGTGCGGCCGATGGTTGGCGTGTGCTTGAACTCGATGGCGCGGCGCTTGAGGACGGCGATGAATGCAACCATCCCCTCGCGGATCAACGCCGAGGCCTGCTTGATCTGGAGCGCCTGCGCGGTATCCACAATGTCGTTGGAGGTGAGCCCGTAATGCAGCCAACGCGAATGTTCGCCAAGGTTTTTGGCCTTCAGCGATTCAGCCACGGCGGTGGTGAAGGCGATGACGTCGTGGCGGACCTCGGCTTCGATCTCGTGGATGCGATTGACGGAGAAGCTGGCCTCGCTGGCAATCACGCGCGCGGATTCAGCGGGGATGACGCCGGCTTCGGCGAGGACAGTGCTGGCGGCGGACTCGACCTGAAGCCAGCAGCGGTATTTGTTCTCCTCGGTCCAGAGGGCGCCCATTTGCGGCCGTGTGTAGCGATCGATCACGTGTGCTCCAATTGTCAGTTGGTTTGTAGGCCCAGGCGTTGTTGCAATTCCTCATACAGCAGGCCCATGCCGGGCCGGTAGGGTTGGAACCACTCGCCGTTGATGACCAGTTGCGGAACGGCGCGCTTGCCCACGCGGCGCAAAAGCTCTGCCTCGGCCTCCGCGTCGTGATCCACGTTGATAACCGTGTATGCGATGCTGTGTGAATCCAAAAACCGCTTGGCCGCTCGGCAATCCCCGCACCAGTCACTGGCGTACATTTTGATTTCCATACAGTTCTATTTTACTACTGTGCGAAATCAGCGGGCCTAGTGCATTGGACGAAACCAGCGCGGTTGACGCTGCTACGATGGGCAATATGACAGCGGATGAATTGAAAAAGATGCTCGGGCTTGAAGCGCACCCAGTTGAGGGCGGGGCGTTCAGGCGCACGTATGAATCACGGGAGCGCGTTACAACAGCGCGCGGGGAGCGGTTTGCCGGGACGGCCATTTACTACCTGCTGGAGCCGGGAACCTTCTCGGAGATGCATCTGCTGGAGTCGGACGAGCTTTATCACTTTTATCTGGGCGCAGCGGTGGAAATGCTGCAATTGTGGCCCGATGGAAGCACACGCGTGGCGCGGCTGGGGCAGAAGCTGTCGGCAGGCGAGCAGGTTCAACTGCTGGTCCCCGCGGGCGTTTGGCAGGGGACACGGCTGATTGATGAGGACGACGGAAGTTTTGCGCTGATGGGCTGCACACTGGTTCCCGGCTTCGATTTTGCCGATTACAAAAATGCCAGCGCGGAAGAGCTGATTGCGAAGTGGCCGGCAGAGGCAGAGCGAATCAGAAAGTTGACGCGAAGTTAGCGGCGCTCTTTGAAAAAGGCCTTGAGCAACTCGCTTGATTCATCAGCCATCAAGCCGGATTCAACGCTCATTTGATGGTTTAACTTTTCGTGATTAATCACTGAGAGCACGGATCCTGCCGCGCCGGCCTTGGGGTCGGGGGCGGCATAGACCAGGCGGTCAATGCGTGCGTGAATCAACGCCCCGGCGCACATGGCACAGGGCTCAAGCGTGGCATAGACAGTGCAGCCGTTGAGACGGTGGTTGCCAACAGCGCGGGCAGCCTCGCGAATTGCAACAATCTCGGCGTGGGCCGTGGGGTCGTTGTCGCGCAGGGTGCGGTTCTGCCCGCTGGCGATGACGACGCCTTCGCGGAGAACTATGGCACCGATGGGGACCTCGCCGGCATCGGCAGCGATCCGGGCCAGCGCAAGGGCGAGTTCGATTGCTTCGCGGTCGGTCATATTTTTGCCGCCGGCTGCTGCTGCGTCATGCAGTGCAGAGCGCCGAGGCCCCAGATGAAATCGACACAGTGGATGCCGATGACTTCACGCGTGGGGAAAAGCTCGGCGAGGATTTCGAGGGCGCGGCGGTCATTTTTGTCGTTGAAGGTCGGGACCAGCACACAATTGTTCGCGATGTAGAAGTTGGCGTAACTGGCCGGGAGCCTGCGGCCCTCAAAGATGAGGGGGCGCGGCATGGGCAGTTCGACAATCGTCCACTGGCGGCCGCGTGGAGTGCGCGATTGCTTGAGGCGGACAAGGTTCTCCGCCAGCGGCGCGTGGTTTTCGTCGCTCGTGTCGGGCTCGACGGCGGTGAGGATGGTCTCGGGCGCAACAAAACGTGTGATGTCGTCGATGTGCCCGTGTGTGTCATCGCCGGCAGTGCCGCGGTTGAGCCAGATGACCTGTTGGATGCCGAGATGGTTGTGGAAAGCCTGTTCAAGTTGTTCGCGGCCCACTCCAGGGTTGCGTTGTTGCACTTCGCTCAACAGGCACTCTTCGGTGGTCAACAAACTCCCGTGGCCGTTCACGTCGATGGAGCCGCCTTCGAGGACCAGGCGATGCGTGCGGCCGTTGGCGAGTTGAACGGCTGGCTGCCACGCG
This sequence comes from Acidobacteriota bacterium, assembly GCA_021781075.1. GTDB lineage: Bacteria > Acidobacteriota > Terriglobia > Terriglobales > Acidobacteriaceae > CAIMNN01. The sequence goes on from JAJXXN010000301.1 coordinate 3,100, forward strand.
GCAAGCCCAAGTTTTTTTGCGATGCGCGCGGGGAGCTGGTCGTCGAGTTTCCAGTCGGAGTACTTGGCCCAGGCGTTGAATCGCCAATCGGTGATGGCGAGCGAACCTTCGGCGTTTTTGACGAAGAGGGGGCCCGAGTCGCGCGTCCAAACGCGGTTGGTGGGCCAGCGATGAAATCGTACACGGGTGAGGTCGACGGAGTTGCGGGCAAGAATGTTTTTGGCGCGGAGTTCAGCCGCGCGGTCGCCGAGGATGATTTCAACGCGTTCGGATTGCGCAAGGAGGCGAACGATCTCGGCGTAGACCCACGGGATGGCCGCGAATTTGCCCGGCCAGTCGGTCGCGTTATGCGGCCACGCAATCCAAGTGGCATCGTGCGGCTCCCACTCGGCGGGCATGCGGAAGCCGGCGGCTGTTTGCGGGTTGTTGGCGGGGTTTTTCATAAAAAATATTCGGTCCCGGGTCCTGATTCCCAATTCCCTGCCGGTCACTCGCTGCCAAAGCGTTTGGTGATGCCGCTGTACGCATCGATCCGCCGGTCGCGCAGGAAGGGCCAGTGGCGGCGCGCTTCTTCAACCAGCGCGGGATCAATTTCGCAGACGAGGGTTTCTTCCTCGGTGTGCGAGGCTTTGGCGATGATACGGCCGTAAGGGTCGGCAAGAAAGCTCCCGCCCCAGAACTCGATTCCCTGGCCTTCGGTTTTTGTGCCGAGGGCTTCGCCGTGCTCGTGCCCTACGCGGTTGATGGCAGCGACGAAGAGACCATTGGCGATGGAATGCGAACGCTGGATGGTTTGCCAGGCTTCGTATTGTGCGGTGCCATACTCGGCTTTCTCAGCCGGGTGCCAGCCAATGGCGGTGGGGTAAAAGAGAATCTCCGCGCCTTCAAGCGCCGTGAGCCGCGCGCCTTCGGGATACCACTGGTCCCAGCAGACGAGCGTGCCGATGCGGGCCTGCGGTGTGTCAACCGCCTTGAAGCCGAGGTCGCCGGGGGTGAAGTAGAACTTCTCGTAGTAGAGCGGGTCGTCTGGGATGTGCATCTTGCGATAGACGCTCAAAACCGCGCCATCGGGCCCGAATGTCACTGCCGTATTGTGATAAAGCCCTGCGGCGCGGCGCTCGAAGAGCGAGGCGATGATTGTGGTTCCGGTCTCGCGCGCCACAGCGGCAATGCGCGCCGTCTCCGCCCCGGGAATCGAGACGGCGAGATCGAAGAAGAGATGCTCCTCGCGCTGGCAAAAATATTGCGCGCAAAAAAGCTCCGGCAGGCAGACAATCTTCGCGCCTATTGCCGCCGCTTCGCGGGCCTTGTCGAGCGCGCGAGCAAGGTTGGCCTCGTGATCGGCGCCCATGCGCATTTGGATGAGCGCGATTTTGAATTTTTCTCTCCGCCTCATAATTCCCTTCCACCCCCATCGTACAGGCGGCCAACCCTCAGGCGAGGATTGGCCGCGGGTTGTTTCGGCGCGCCGCTTATTTTTCGTCGAGAATCAGCACTGCGGCGGCGATGGTCGTGGTCCAAAGGCCGCGCTTGTCGCCCACAGCCGACTGCGTGACGTTCGAGGTGCGGACGATTTTGTTGGAGATGCGGTAGATCTCCTTTTTCTCGTCCCAACTCGTGTCCGGGTTAAAATCCACATCGAGGGTGGTGGCCAGCATCTCGGCAGCCAGCTCCTCGGCGTACTCGCCGGCCTGTTCTTCGGTCTCGCCGAAGCTGTGGTGCTCGCTGAGGTAGCCGTAGGTGTTGCGGTCGGCGGGGATGGCGACGCCGATGCTTGAGACGCAAAGCCGGTGCGCTTCACGGGTGGAGTTCTCGGCAATGACGGCAAAGACGACCTCGCCGTCGTTCAGATACTTTTGGCCTTCCTTGCGCGAAACAATCTTGCATTGCGGCGGGAAGATGGATGAAACGCGGACGAGGTTCTGCGAGGCTATGCCCGCGTCACGCAGCGCCAGCTCAAATGAAGTCAGGCGCTCCTTGTGTTTGCCCACACCCTTGGTGAAGAATAGCTTCTTCGGCACCATGCTTTTTCCCAATTTCGATGTACCCTCCGTGGCTCGTGACAGTAGTTTGGGGAGGCAGGAAAAATCCCGCCTCCCCGCAAAAGTGTAACGCATTTTGGAGGGATTTTAAGTTATTTTCGCCAGAATTTGTAAAATCGTCGGCAGCCCCTCGGGCACGCCGGGATTTCGACCCAAAAACGCACACAATACCATGCTGGGCGCACCTTCGCGCCATGTGACGGCCAACGTTGCAGGCCTTGAATGTGAGGTGGTAGCCTCAATTGTTCGGCCAAACTTCGAGCGAATACCAGACAAGGACAAAGCGCAATCATGCAAAGCAGCTACAACGGACTGGCACTGCCCACCGGCGGCAAAGCCATTGATTACTCCAACGGAAAATTGAATGTTCCCGACAACCCGATCATCCCCTTTATTGAGGGCGATGGCACGGGACGCGACATCTGGAAGGCCTCTGCGCGCGTTTTTGACGCTGCGGTGGAAAAGACCTACGGCGGCAAGCGCAAAATCCACTGGTTTGAGATCTACGCCGGCGAGAAGGCTTATCGCCAGTTCAACAACTGGCTGCCGGATGACTCCGTCAACGCGGCGCGCGATTTCCGAGTTTCCATCAAGGGGCCCCTGACAACGCCGGTTGGCGGCGGCATCCGCTCGCTCAACGTGGCGTTGCGACAGATTCTGGACCTCTACAGTTGCGTGCGCCCGGTGAAGTACTACAAGGGCGTGCCCAGCCCGGTGAAGCACCCGGAGAAGCTGGACATCGTGCTCTTCCGTGAAAACACCGAGGATGTGTACTCCGGGATCGAATTCAAACAGGGTGCGCCTGAGACCGCAAAGCTCATCGAGTTCCTGAACACGGAGATGCTCAAGGGCGGCAAGAAGCAGGTGCGCAAGGATTCGGGCGTCGGCATCAAGCCCATCTCCGTATTCTGCTCCAAGCGCCTGGTCCGTGAAGCCATCAAATACGCACTGACCAATGGGCGCAAGATTGTCACGCTGGTCCACAAGGGCAACATCCAGAAGTTCACCGAGGGCGCATTCCGCGAGTGGGGCTACGAGCTGGCCATTGAAGAGTTCCGCAACGAAATTGTCACCGAGCGCGAGAGCTGGATCCTCGGCAACCTCGAAGCCAACCCAGGCCTCACCATCGAGCAAAATGCCGCGATGATCGAGCCGGGCATGGAGTTTGCGCCGGAGAGCTTCAAGCAGGAAGTCTGCAATGAAGTCAAGGGTGTGCTTGAGCAGATCGGCAAGTCGCACGGCAACGGCGAGTGGAAGAGGAAGCTGATGATCAACGACCGCATTGCGGACTCGATCTTCCAGCAGATCATCATCCGCCCGGCCGATTACTCGGTGCTGGCGACGACGAACCTGAACGGCGATTATCTCTCCGACGCGGCGGCTGCGCAGGTGGGCGGGCTTGGCATTGCGCCGGGCGCGAATATCGGCGACGGCTACGCGGTCTTCGAGGCAACGCATGGAACGGCCCCGAAGTATGCCGACAAGGACGTGATCAACCCCGGCTCGGTTATCCTCTCCGGCGTGATGATGCTCGAGTACCTGGGCTGGAAGGAAGCGGCCAAGGCGATCGAGATTGCGATGGAGAAGACGATCCAGCAGAAATTCGTCACTTACGACTTTGAACGCCAGACCGAGGGCGCAACCAAGGTTTCAACCAGCGAGTTTGCAACGCGGATCATCGGCAACCTGTGACAATGTGGGCCGGGGACTGGCGTCGGGATTGCGTCCCGCGCACTGCTCCCCGCGTCTCAAGTAGTGGGTAACGAACTTATCGCGCAGTGAATTTGATTCACTGTATTTATGCGGAAGAAAGAGGAGCAGTCATGCGGAAAAAAGTGAGTATTGTGGGCGCGGGCAACGTTGGGGCCACGACCGCGCATTGGATCGCGTCCAAGGAGCTGGCGGATGTGGTGCTGGTGGATGTGGTCGAGGGGATTCCCCAGGGCAAGGCATTGGACCTGCTCGAGGCCATGCCGGTGGAGAAAAAGGACGTGCACCTGATCGGCTCGAACGATTACGAGGCGACGGCAAACTCCGACGTCGTCGTCATCACCGCGGGCATTCCGCGCAAGCCGGGCATGAGCCGCGACGACTTGTTGAACACCAACTACAAGATCATGTCGGATGTGGTGGCGAAGGTTGTGGCGCAATCGCCCGAGTCAATCCTGGTCATCGTCTCGAACCCTCTGGACGTGATGGCGCAGACGGCCTTCCGCCAAGCCGGCTTCAACCGCGAGCGCGTCATCGGCATGGCTGGCGTGCTGGATTCGGCACGCTTCCGCACCTTCATCGCCGAGGAACTCAAGGTGAGCGTGGAAAACGTGACCGCCTTTGTGCTGGGCGGCCACGGGGACACGATGGTCCCGCTGCCGCGCTATTCAACGGTCGCTGGCATCCCCATCACCGAGCTCATCGCGCCCGCGCGTCTGGAGCAGCTCATCCAGCGCACCCGCGACGGCGGCGCCGAGATCGTGAAATACCTCAAGGCCGGAAGCGCTTTCTATGCCCCGGGCGCTTCCACTACCGAGATGGTCGAGGCCATCCTCAAGGACAAGAAGAAGGTCATGCCCTGCGCGGCCTACCTTACCGGCGAGTATGGCATCAACGGCTACTACATCGGCGTGCCCTGCAAGCTGGGCGCGGCCGGCATTGAGCAGATCATCGAGATCAAGCTGACGCCGGAGGAAGATGCCGCCCTCAAGAAGAGCGCCGAGGCCGTCAAGGAGCTTTGCGCTGTCGTCGGTGTATAGGTAGCAAGGGACTTTGGAACTCAGGGACTTGGGTTTTGATTGGATGAGCGTGAAAGTTATTCAAAATGATTGAAACGCCCGGTTTATCCAAGCTGTGCCTCGGTTCCCGAGTTCCTTTTCCCCCGTTTACTCCACCCTCCGGAGGATTGCCATCTCAACCTGTTGATTGTTGTTGATGGCCGCTTCAGACCTGCATCCTCAAAGAACGATGAAAAAACTTCCCCTCGTTCTTTGCTTCATCGCGCAGGGTGCTGTGTGCCTGTTTGCGCAAACCTCAACCCACCAGGGATTTTTTGACCACTGGGAGGCACGCGCCTCCGCGGCCCAATCCAAACAACCCGGCTGGTCCGTCCCGGTATTCACCGCCACCACCGCCTTGATCCAAGTTGCCCGAATCGACCTGTTTCGCCAGGTTACGCCCGCGCTTACCACCACCTGGAACCTGGACGGCAGCAAGGGGGTGAACCTCATTCCCTGCGACAAGACCGAGTTGGACTTCAATCTGCCGCCGTACATTCAACATAATGTGGCTGGTGTGCCAGACGGCTTCGGCGACCTCTCGTTCGCAGGCAAATATCTCATCGCCTCGGGCAACGAGAAGCACGGCAATTACACGTTCATGGCATTGTTCGCGGCGAGCATCCCCACCGGCAGCTACAAAAACGGCGCGAATGGCGCAACCTTCACGCCCACCATCGGCGGCGGCAAGGGCTTCGGCGCATTCGACGTGCAAAGCACGCTGGCCGCGACCCTGCCGCACACCACAACGGCGCTCAATACCGCGGGCAGGGCGGTCGCCTGGAACACGGTGGCGCAATGGCATGTGCGGAAGTACTTTTGGCCCGAGATGGAGAGCAACGCAACCTACTTCGTCGGCGGCGCAAACGACGGCAAGATGCAGGAGTTTGTGATGCCGGGAATCATGGCGGGCAAATTCGCGCTCCATCCCGGCGTGCCGCACTCGCGGCCCGGCATCGCAATCGGCGGTGGAATGCAGATAGCGACCAGCCATTTCCATGCTTACAACCATGCGCTCGTCATCACCGCGCGCTGGCTGTTTTAAAAAGGGTTCAGGGGGCGGACTTCGCGCCCCTGACAGACTCCTTTACTGCGCACCATCCAAAAAACCCGCCACACGCGGCCCAATCTGCCGGGAACACAGGAGGGGGGCAAGGTGGCCGCATCCATTGACGACGAACAGTTCAGACCCGCTGATCAGCCCATGCATTTGCTCGCCCTCCAAGAGCGGCGTAATGCGGTCATCGGAATCCCAGACGATGAGGGTTTTCATCTTCAGCGTGGAGAGCCTTCCGTCGGTCACATCACGACCCGTGAGCATCGAGTCCAATGCGCGGTGAATCACCCAGGCGTTCTTGCCTGAGACACGGATCACATCGCGCGCCACAAAGCCCGGGACCGCGGGAGGATGCGGCATCAGGAGCGCATCCAACTGGTCGAGCTGGGCGGGCGTTTGCGGCGTAAAGAGCGCGGTGTCCCAGTCTGGCTTGAACTTCATGCCGGCACTGTCAAAAAGGATGAGTTTGTTGATGCGCTCCGGGTGGTTGAGCGCGACGGTCTGCACAATCCAGCCGCCCATCGACCAGCCCCCCAAATCAACCTGTTTGAGGCCGAGTGCGTCCATGAAGCCTACGACCATGGCCGATTCATCGGCAATGGAGTAGGAAAAATTTGCCGGCTTCCCGCTGCGTCCATAGCCGGGCAGGTCTGGCATGTAGACGCGATAACCTGCTTTCACAAAATAGGGCGCGAGGTTGCGCCAATCCTCGGCGTTGCCGCCCAGGCCATGCACCAGCACCAGTGGCATGCCATCCGAAGGCCCTAGGGCCTCATAGTTCATGCCAATGCCCTGGACGGTGATTTGATGAACCTCCGTGCCTGCAAGGCGGAGGCGCAGTGTTTGCCAGGCGCGAGCGAGTTCAACGGGCCGAAGGTAAAACGCAGTGCCCGCGCTGATGAGGAGCACAAGAAAAACCAGCAATAAACGTCGCAAAATTCTCATCGTGCCGGGGCCTCGCCGTTAGTGCGTCAGTTCGGACATGGGCAACTCGATGGCAAAGCCGGGCTTGCCATTGTTTGTGGCATACGCCCAGAAGCCGTGGAAGTTGTCACGCAACGCCGGCTGCACCTTGAGCAGCGCCGTCATCACCGCCACCGCCTCGGTGCGCGCGGAGGCCGGGTCGGTAGTCCCCAATGACTCGTAATAAATGGCGATATCCGCGTGGTGCAGCGAGGCATCAATCCGTATGGCGGAGACCTGCCAACTGCGCGGCCCGTCCGACAGTGTGTAGGGGTATTTCAACGGCGGGGTGACCGCGGCTAAGGTTTGCGCCTGCTCCTGGTTCAACTTTTGCAGGTTGGGGCTTGCGATGTAGTTCACCGGCAGCAGCAGATAATTTGCCAGGTCGTAGGTGAAGGCTGCGGCGAAATAGTCCTGATCCTTGGCCAGTGTGCGCGCATGAGACCAATACCAGACGCCATCATGGCCATCGAGCAGGCCTTCATGGGCGCTGATGCCGCCGAGCTTCCACATGCCGTTTTCAACCGCAAGAATCAATCCCACCTGGCCGGCGAATTTTCCGCCCACTGCATCGGCGAGGATCACCGCATAGATTCCCGGCGGCAGTCCGGGCAGCGTGATGGTCACCGTGAGGTTCCCGGTGGAACTGGAGCAAAATGCCTGCATGTCGGAGGCGGCTTTGGCCGCGCTGTTGTCCACAAGGTAGAGATTGCGCAACTTGACCTGCCCGCCGACGAGCAATCCGGAGGCGCGCCCCGCCTCACTTTTAATCGAGTTCCAGTCGCCGGCCTCGCTGGTGAGCAGCACGCCCTTGAGCGTGGTGTAATCCTGCCCCTGCACCGCATTCAGAATACGCGCCGCGGATTCACCGAGCGCGCTGCGGTCTGCCGCGCTCATCTCCGCCTGCGCGGTGCATTTCGCGGTTTCCGCGCGGGCGGCAATCGAATAAAACGCGGCTGCTATCAGAAGCATTGCAAGGGGCGCCGGGCGACCCCGGCGAATCACCATGAGGTTCTGGAACCACTTCCCTGCCATTGTGCCAACTCCTAGGATGAAAGACTCGCGAGCGCGAGGGAAACATTGCTAGTCTATATTGTGGAGGCTGGTGATTCCCAATCACTCTGCCGCCCCCCGCAAGCGGAAAACCCAAGCAACGGAGCGCGCGATGCCAAGCCCACTGATCAACAGCTTGAAAATCACCGGAATCCTGATAATCGCCCTCTTTCTTGGTTGGACGCATCAGGGCACGGCACAGTCGAAACAGACCGCCGCACCCGCCACGCCAGCGGTCAAAACCAGCGGAACCGCGGCAACGCGCACTCTGCATCACAAAAAGTCCCGCGCCAAGGCCAAGGCAAAAGCGGAGGAAAAACCCGCAGCGCAGGCCGAATCCAAGCCCGTCGAGCCTCCCAAGCCCGATTGGCCGGTCAATGACCCGCCCAAAAACCCGTACATCAGCTGGGACAGCAAAGGCCTGCGCATTGAGGCAAACAACTCCAGCCTGGAAACAATCCTCAAAGGTATTACGGCCCAGACCGGTGTGACGGTGGAAGGACTCGATAAAGACCAGCGCATTTTTGGCGTCTATGGGCCGGGTCGCGCACGTGATGTGCTGGCGCAGTTGTTGGACGGCACCGGTTACAACGTGCTGATGGTCGGCGAGCAGGCGCCGGGGACACCGCGGCAGATTGTGCTTTCCGCCAAGTCAGACGCCCCCGCGGGCACAACTGACAACAAAACGGACAACCGCTATCCACGCGTGGCGCCGGCGATTGAGGAGGATGAGGAAGTGCCGGAGCTGGTCGCTCCCGTCCAAGTCAACCAGCCCCCCAATGATGACCAACAGAACCAGCAGAACCAACAAAACCAGCAGCCCATGCGGCCGGGCTTCCAGAATCCGCAACGACCAGGCATGCCCGGGCAACCTGGCCAGCCTTTGCAGCAATCTCCCCAGTAATTTTTACTTTGCCCAATACAAAAGCCGCGCTCCGGGCGCGGCTTATGTATTCGAGTCGAAACAAAATTTCAGGCGGGTTTCACACTTGTCTTGACAGTCGCCTTCAACATGCCCAGCTTGCGATCCGGGTTCATGCACCAGAATCCGATGCGGAAGATGGCAAAGGAGGCCAGCACGCCAAAAAGCATTGCGGCCACGGCGGCAAAGACCATCACCAGTAAATTCAGAAAATCAGCCATTCCATTGTCCTGCGTCTGCTGAAGTGCTTTTCCATCCCACCGAATTTTCGGATGGGCTTGTTTGACAATGTAACAGAGGACGCCCCAAAACGCATCGCATTGACCGTGAAATCTGTTGGCAAATAAAATACCCCCATGGGCGCTGAGGGATTTCAGCGTCCAACTCCCCGAAACGAGCCCCCACGCCATGACGATCTCCCACATTTCCGTCCGCGGGGCGCGCCAGCACAATCTTCAGGACATCAACGTCCGCATCCCACGCAACGCCCTCACGGTGATTACCGGCCTTTCCGGCTCAGGCAAAAGCTCACTGGCCTTTGACACCATCTACGCCGAGGGGCAGCGCCGGTATGTGGAAACGCTCTCCGCCTACGCGCGACAGTTCCTCGACCAGCTCGAACGCCCCGACGTTGACTCCATTGAGGGGCTGAGCCCGGCCATCAGCATCGAGCAGAAAACCACCAGCCGCAGCCCCCGCTCCACCGTTGGCACCATCACCGAAATCTACGATTACTTGCGCCTGCTTTACTCCTCCGTCGGAACCCCGCACTGCCCCAACTGCGGCCGCCCCATCTCAAGGCAAAGCGCGGAGCAGATTGTCCAACGCATCCTGCAGATGAGCGCGGGCGAGCGTGTCACCATCATGGCGCCGGTCGTGCGCGGCCGCAAGGGCGAGTTCCGCGAGCTGCTCGATGAACTCGACCAGCAGGGCTTCCGCGCCCGCATCGACGGCGAAATCATGGACCTTGAGGAGCCGGTGGCACTCGACAAACGCAAGAACCACAGCATTGAAGCCATCATTGACCGCATCCTGCTGCGGGATGATGCGCCCTCAAAAACCTTCGGCTCAAAAACCGCCGCCACCGCCAAAGCACCGGTTGAAAAACGCCTGGAGGCGGCGGTCTCGCAGTCCCTGCAACTGGCCAATGGACTGGTGCTGGTGGCCATGAGCAATGGCGAGGAGCAATTGTTTTCCTCCTCGATGGCCTGCCCGGATTGCGGCCTGGATGTGCCCAAGCTTGAACCACGCAGCTTTTCGTTCAACTCCACTTTCGGCGCCTGCCCGGAGTGCCACGGCCTCGGCTCACTCTATGACCTCGACCCGGCCAAAATCATTACCGACTGGTCAAAGCCGCTCCTTGATGGCGGCCTCGGGCCCGGCTCATCCTCGCAATATCTTCTCAAGCTCATTCATCTGGCCGCGACGAAATACGGAATCGACCTGAAGACGCCCTTCGAGGACCTGCCGGCAAAGCAGCAACACATCCTTGTTTATGGCCCGCCCAAAAACGAGGCCCCGCGCACCGGGTTCCACGGCATTCTCGCCTACTTGCGCGATTCCATCGAGGACGCGCAGTCGGACCAGTACCGCGAGTACATGATGAACTACATGTCGGCGACGCCGTGCCCCGCTTGCCGCGGCAAACGGCTTCGCCCCGAGTCTCTCGCGGTCAAGATCGGCGGCCTCTCCATCGCCGACTTCACCGCCCTGCCGATGAAAAAGGCCCTCG
>JAJXXN010000040.1 GCA_021781075.1 Acidobacteriota bacterium
TGCTTCAAATTGAAATGGTTCGTTGATCATTACGCATGCAGTGTATCCAGCCGATTGCGAAAGAAGGTTACAGATGTGTGAATCGTGCGCTTGCACATGCAGATGGCCGTATGATGAGGAGGAGACCCCCATCCCGCCGGAGGAAGATTGCTCTACTGGCTGCTTTACCAAAAGCTGTTCCCCTACTTCAGACCCTTTCGCATCTTCCGGTATCTGACGTTCCGCACAGCCTTCGCCACCCTCACCGCGCTCATGATCGCCCTCTTTATCGGGCCCTTTGTCATTGAGAAGCTGCGCGAGTTCCAGATCGGCCAGTACATCCGCGAGGACGGCCCCCAATCGCACAAAAAGAAATCCGGCACGCCCACCATGGGAGGAGTCCTCATCGGTGTCGCGGTCCTGGTTCCCACGCTTCTCTGGTCCGACCTCTCCAACCCCTTTGTCTGGATCATCACCCTCTCCACCCTCGCTTTCGGCGCCATCGGCTTCGCCGACGATTACATCAAGGTCGTACAGCGGCGCAACCTCGGCCTTACCGCGCGCGCCAAGCTCTTCTGGCAGGGTGTGGTGGCCTTTGCCGTCGCCGCATCGCTGGTTGTGATGCAACAGTTCCACATGTTTTCAACGCAGATGACCGTGCCTTTCTTCAAGCAGTTGCAACCCGACCTGCTTTGGCACTGGGCATTCGGCATCCCGCATTTCGCCTTCCTCGCCTTCATCCCTTTTGTCGTCTTTGTGATTTTTGTTCTGGTTGGTTCCACCAACGCCGTCAACTTGACCGATGGCCTGGATGGGCTGGCCATCGGCTGCACCATCATCGCCGCCGGCGCGCTCACCGTGCTCACCTACCTCAGCGGCCACATCGTCTTCTCAAACTACCTCGAACTCCAGCGCATGCCCATGGTTGCCGAGCTGACCGTTTTCTGCGGTTCGCTGGTTGGCGCCTCCATCGGCTTTCTCTGGTACAACGCCCACCCGGCTGAGATTTTCATGGGCGACGTCGGCTCGCTTTCCATCGGCGGCGCCATTGCCACGGTTGCCGTCATCATCCGCCAGGAGCTGCTTTTGCCCTTCATCGGCGGCATCTTCATCATCGAGGCGGTCTCGGTGATGCTCCAGGTGGGCAGTTACAAGCTCCGCAAAAAACGCATCTTCAAAATGGCGCCCATCCACCACCACTTCGAGCAGCTCGGCTGGGCCGAGTCCAAGGTCATCGCGCGCTTCTGGATCGGCGCCCTGGTCTTTGCACTCTTTGCACTCACCACCCTCAAACTCCGTTAATTCTTCCCCGCGGCCTCGCGCCGCGGTGCAAAATGGGTTTAGCATGGCAAGCGGGACAATCATCATGGACCTCAAAGGCAAAAAAGTTCTCGTCGTCGGACTGGGCAAATCGGGCCTCGCCGCCGCGCTCTTTCTCCGCAAGCGTGGCGCGCAGGTCACCGTCAGCGACATGCGCAGCGCCGAAGCCCTCGCGCGCGACATCCCCGCGCTCCTCGAGGAGGGAATCATGGTCGAGGCCGGCGGCCACGGCCTGCTCACCTTCCGACGCCAGGACCTCATCGTCGTCAGCCCCGGCGTGCCGCTCGACACGCCCGAGCTGGTGCAGGTAAAAAAACTCGGCCTCCCCGTCATAGGTGAATTGGAACTGGCGGCCAGGTATCTGCGCGGGCAGATGATTGCCATCACCGGCTCCAACGGCAAAACCACCACCACCACGCTCGTCGGTGAAATTCTCATGGCCGATTGCCTGCCCACATTGGTCGGTGGAAACATCGGCGTCCCCGTCGTTTCGCTGATTGATGAAAGCACGGACGGCTCGTGGAGCGTGCTCGAAGTTTCAAGCTTCCAGCTTGAGAGCACCATCGACTTCCACCCCCGCATCGCGCTCATCCTCAACATCACCCCCGACCACCTCGACCGCCACGGCGACCTCGAGCACTACGCGCGCGCCAAGGAGCGAATCTTCGCCGCGCAGGACGCGAACGATTTCCTGGTGCTCAACGCCGACAACGCGCTGGCCGCAGACGCCGCCGGGCGCGCCGCCTCGCAGGTCGTCTGGTTCTCCATCGAGCAGGCCGTGGAGCGCGGCGCCTGGGTGGAAAACGGCCAGGTCCTTTACCGCGCCGCCAAGGGCGCGGCACCGCAGCCTGTGCTGCCGCTCGGCGAAATCCCCCTCAAGGGCGCGCATAACATCGAGAACGTACTCGCCGCCGTCTGCGCCGCGCGCCTTGCCGGCGTCGGGGCAGCCACCATCCGCGCCTCCGTTAAAAACTTCCACGCCGTCGAGCACCGCCTCGAGTTTGTCGCCAATATCTGCGGCGTGGACTATTACAACGACTCCAAGGCCACCAATGTCGATGCCGCCGCCAAGGCCATCTCCGCCTTCCCGCGCGGCATTCATCTGATTCTTGGTGGCAAGGACAAAAACTCCGATTACTCCGAGTTGAACCAGCTTTTGAAGGAACGCGTCCGCGCCGTCTACACCATCGGCGCCGCCGCTGAAAAAATCGAGTCCCAAATCCGCGGCGTCGTCTCCATCCACTCCTCCGGCACGCTGGAGAAGGCCATCCACGACGCTGCCAATGCCGCCCGCCCCGGCGAGGTCGTGCTGCTCGCCCCCGCTTGCGCCAGCTTTGACCAGTTTGAAAATTACGAGCAACGCGGCATCATCTTCAAGAACCTGGTCCAGGAACTCAAGGAACACTTCATATGCCCCGTCACATAGGCGCGGACAAATGGATTTTTTTCTCGACCCTGCTGCTGGTTGTCGTGGGGCTGGCCATGGTCTTTTCCTCCTCGGCCATCACCTCGCAGGAGATTTACAAGACACCCTACACCTTCGTCGGCAAGCAGGCCATCTGGGCGGCGGGGGGACTGGTCATAATGTTGTTTTTGATGCGCTTTGACTATCGCCGGTATAACACAAAGCCTTTCGTTTACGGGGCAATCGCCTTAACCACCCTGTTGCTCGTCGCCGTCTACTTCTTTCCCAACTCACATAACACCCATCGCTGGATCCGCTTCGGCAGCTTCTTCACCTTCCAACCCTCTGAACTCGCCAAGCTTGTCCTCATCCTCTTCCTCTCCTGGTTCCTCTCCCGCCGGCTTGACCGGATGAAGGATTGGAAGCACACCCTCCTTGTCGCCGCCTCCGTCCCATCGCTCTTCATCCTGCTTGTCGTCCGCGAGCCCGACCTCGGCACCGCGCTCGTGCTCGCCGGCATCACCGTCATGATGCTCCTCCTCGCCGGCATCGAATGGCGCTATCTGCTTGGCGCTGCCGCCGTTTCCATCCCGCCGCTCGCCGCCCTGCTGCTGCTCGTCCCCTGGCGGCGCGCGCGCATGCTCACCTTCCT
>JAJXXN010000336.1 GCA_021781075.1 Acidobacteriota bacterium
AAATCAAACGCGACTGCCTTTCAGGTTCAAAAATAAAAAATCTCACACGGCCGCGCTCACATGACCGTAAGGCAAAAGGCGACTTTTTCTTTGAATACAAAGGACATAAAATTCTGCTGGAAGTGAAGTGCCTAGATACGCCCAAAGTGAAGGGGAATGAAGTTGATGGCTGGAGTGGAACTTTCCAATGTAATGCCAGCGATAAGACAACAGTTCAATTGCCCAATGGAGAAACGGTTAAAACAAATTGTTTGGCAGTCGGTGGATTTGATGTTTTAGCGGTATGCTTATTTGCCTTTGGCAATGTATGGCGATATGCATTTGCAGCGAATATGGATTTACCCCGTACGACATGGCCCAAATATACGCCAAAGCAACAAGAATACTTGCTGAAAAGTTCAATGGGAATTACCTGGCCAGTGCCATCTCCATTTTCAACAGATTTGTTTGCGATTCTCGAACGAGTCATTGAGGCGAGGAAATAGCTCGCTTAATCCCTTTTACAAACACAAGAAAATAGGAATGATTTTTGCGCGCATGAACTTGCTTTTTTAGACGTGAAATCACAGGACTGTTTGTGCGAACTACAACGAACAAATCGCGTGCGAAAAAGCCATAATTGAGAAATTCGTTTATGATTTCCACGTGTGTGAGCCGCTGGGTATTGGCGGAGACTTCATCTTGGCACTTGACGATCAGCACTCCGCCTTTTTTGAGCACGCGTGCAGCCTCCTTGCCCGCTTTGAAATATAAATCCAATACGGCTTCATGATATTTTGGCCCATCAGCTGTCGCCTCTCCATTGGAATAGTATTTACGAAATGCCGAATGGGAACCGTGCCCGGCCAAATGTGACTGGCTTTTGCGAAAGAGCCCCTCCATGTAGGGTGGATCGAGCACTACACAGTCTAGTTCCGCGTTCTTGTATGGGAGACTGCGGCAATCGACGCCTGTGTCAATATCGGTGGCCAAAAGTTTGTAATCGTGAGGCGGTATATTGCGCCAGAAAACGCCGGAACCGTATGTGACATCGGCAACGCGAGAGCCTTTAGGTACATGCAGCTCAAGGATGCGAGGGAAAACCTCAGAATTGTCAGAAACATAAGCCGATAGGATTGCATTTGAGGTGCTTACCCCTCCCTGCACACGCCGTTTAGCGCCATTCTCGACTGCGAATAATGTTTGCTGGTATGCCACGACTTGATTTTAGCTTATATGGATTGTTTTGCACGGCTGATAATAAAAACAATATCTACTGAGGGAACGAATCCCACAAAAATAGTAGTTTTGTTTCAAAGTGAGTCGAGACAATTAGAGTTTGGCGGGTGGGAGAACGGAGGATGGAGCGGCCGCCGGCAGGGGCTAAAGCCCGAGTCATTCTTTACGATTGGGCGGCCCGGCTGAAGCCGTGCCCTGATACAAGCTTGCATTGCAGAGACTCCACAATCATTTCACGTTGCCGGTGGCGGGGTTGGGGTCGGTGGCTGGTTTCAAATATTGCTCGAACTGGTTGAGGATGCGGTTGAAGAGGCTGATGCGGTCGTCGGCGCCGGCGATGGAGTGGGTTTTGCGGGGGTAGAGTTGGAGGTCGTAATTTTTGCCGGCCTCGATGAGCTTCTGGATGTATTGGATGGTGTTGGAGGGGTGGACGTTGTCGTCGCCGGTGCCGTGGCAGATGAGCAGGTGGCCGTGGAGGTAGCGCGCGGATTTTTGCACGGCGGCGGCATCGTAGGCGTCGGGGTCGGCGGCGGGAAGTCCCATGTAACGCTCGGTGTAAATCGAATCGTAGAGGCGGAAGTCGGTGACGGGTGCGACGCTGACGCCGGCGCGGAAGCGGTCGGAGTGGCTCATGGCGTAGAGGGTGAAGGTTCCACCCCAGCTCCATCCCCACCAGCCGAGGCGGTTTTTGTCGAGGACGGGGAACTGTGCGAGGACGTTGTCGAGTGCGGTGAGCTGGTCCTCGAGCTGGACGGGGCCGAAGTTGTGGTAGCAGGCCTGGGCGAAGTCGCGCCCGCGGTTGAACATGCCGCGGTTGTCGGTGTGGAGGACGGCGAAACCGTGCTGCGCGAGGATGTAGTCGAAGAGAAATTCGTCGTTCCAGCCGTTCATGACGGTTTGCACGCCGGGTCCGCCGTAGGGGTTGACGATGAGCGGCACGCTGGCTGGGTCCTTTGCGCCCACGGGGAGGATGAGGGTGGAGTAGAGGATGGTTTTGCCGTCGTGCGCGGTGGTGGTGATGATGCGGGGCGGGGCGACGGTGGAGGGGTCGAGCGAGGCGCGAGTGGCAAGCTGGGTGCATGCCGCGCCGGCGGTTTGGCAAAGGCTGACTGCGCCGGTGTTGGTGAGGCTGGAGGAGTAGAGGATGTAGTGTGAGGTGTCGGGGCTGAGAACGACGTGGTGTTCGCCGGGGCCGGTGGTGATGGGGGAGCGGTGGCCCTTGAAGTCGACGCGCCAGAGGTTGTTGCTGAGCGGGTCGCCCTCGTTGGAGGTGTAGTAAACGGCGGAGTGGGCGGTATCGACGAGCAGGACGGAGTTATCCTCGAAGTTTCCGCTGGTGAGTTGGGCTGCGAGGGTGAGGGTGGTGGGGTTCTTTTCGTCGTAGGTGTAGCGGTAGATGTGCAGGTGGCCGTCGAGCCAATTGGAAGAGATGAGGGTGCCGTTCTTGAAGTCCATCTCATAGAAGCTGCCCCAGTCATCGACGAATTTGGGGTCGTTGAGCTCGAGGGCGTTGGAGAGTTCGCCGGTGGAGAGGTTGGCGAAGTAGATGTTCATGCGGTGGTGGTCGCGGGTGAGGGTTTCAACCCAGAGGGTGTTGGGGTTGATCCAGCCGAAGCGGGGGATGTAGTCGTCGTTGGGCTTGATGGGGAGAGTGAGCCAGGCGGTATGGGCGTCGAGGGTGACGATGCCGATGCGGACGGCCGGGTTGGGGTCGCCAGCGAGGGGGTAGCGCTGCTGGTCGACGGTGGCGTGTGTGGGAATCCAGTCGGTGAGGGGGAAGCTGGGGACCTTTTCCTCGTCCATTTGCAGGAAGGCGATGGCGGAGGAGTCGGGGGACCAGGCGTAGTTGGTGCGGACATTGAGCTCCTCCTCGTAGACCCAGTCAACCTCGCCGTTGAGTGTGTGGTTGTTGGGAGCGATTGCGAGCGGGCGCTCGGCGATGAGAGGGGAGGCAAGGTCGGCGAAGTAGAGTCCGTGGTCCCGGATGAAGGCGACGTAGCGGCCATTGGGTGAGAATTTTGGGTCGTCGCCGGACTCGGCGGCGTGGGCGACGAGGCGCGCGGATTGTGATTTGAGGTCGTAGAGGGCGAGTTCGCCGTTGGAGTCGAAGAGGATTTGGGAGGAGT
>JAJXXN010000321.1:0-12040 GCA_021781075.1 Acidobacteriota bacterium
AGCGTCCAACCCGTCGAAGTAATCGCCGTCGCATCCGGCAACGTAACGGCTCCCGAAAACGTCGGGCTGGCCAGCGGCGCAAGTGAGGAATAATTCACACCGCTCCCGATGATCTGCCCGTTGGTCCCACTCCACACCACAATCTGGTTGGCAACCGTGCCGCTCGTCGGGCCTGTGGTCACACCTGCTCCCGCGCCCGCCAGTGGCAGGGACGCGCCCCAGGCAGACCCCGTGGAGATTGCCACCCCGGCAGCCGGGTACACCATCGAGCCGCCACCGCCCGAGCCGCACGCCGAGCCGGTGTTCGTGATGAATCCGGAATTGTCTATCTGCAGGCAGGCGTGTCCGCTGGCTGCGGCCAAGCCGGGAAGTTTCACCGATGTCGTCCCGGTAAACCCCGCTATCAACGCCGGCGTTCCGCCGCCCGAATAAATATTGAACGCGCTGCCCGAGCCGCTCTCATAATTCACCCGCACCGCGCCGCTTGCGTTCGCATTCACATACGTGTCGCCCGAGTTCGTGCTCTGGTAGGCCTTGAAGCTGTCAATTCCGCTCACCGCCGAGTTCACCGACCAGTTGTTCAAGCCGTCCTTGACCAGGTACCACTCGCTCGCTCCATTCCAATCCTTGTAGACAAAAGATTCCTTTTGCGCCGTCGTCAAGCCCGCCCACAGTGTCGAGTCAATCTCCGCATCCTGCTGGTTCTTCACCGTCACCGAGCCCGCATGGGTCGTCGTCCCGCCCACCAGCAGATTCCCGTTGAAGCTCGCATTCCCGCCCGCGTCAATGCTCCCCACCGTCGTCTCCACCGCGCCGCCGGAGCCAAAGACCACGCCGCCCGTGCCCGCATTGTTCGAGCCGTTCAGCACCACCGCTCCCGTGCCCGCCGCGTTGACCACCGTCTGGCTGTTCGTCGAGCTTCCATTGTTGTACTGCCCCACGCTGATGCGGCTCACATTGTTGAGCAAATCCTGAACCTGCCAGAACTGCTCGCCGCTCGTTCCATCACTCAATCCCAGCGTCCATGCATTTTGATAGCTGCCGGCAGTCCCCGGCAGATCCGTCGTGTACTCCGTCAGGCTGCCGCGCACATGGCCAAGGCCAATCCCGAGGTACGCATGGTTGGTCACCGTCGCATCCACCTGGCTGCGGAACAAATCGCCGTTCAATCCGTTCACCCCGCGATGGAACGCATCCGTGAAACTGTTGTGTGTCCCGTTGTCCGTTATCTCCCCGGTATAAAATGTCCCGCCCGTCATCACTGCGTTATAACTCGACCCGGGATCAGCAACATACTGGCTGGTCGAGTTCTCATTCCTCAGCCCCACTACCGTGTTGTTCTGCGCATTCACGCCAAAGTGGAACATCGTCGTGCAGCCCTCCACATCCCCGCCCGTGAAAGTGTTGCCATCGCCCTGTTGCAGGTTCACGCCATAGGTCCCCGCAATCGGCGAGCCACCGCTCGTTGGGCAATCTATGTGCAGGCGCAGGAATGTGCTCGCATTTATCCAGTCCGTAGTCGCCGGGTTCGAGATTTGGTGCCCAATCCCGTTCACCGCCGTCGCATACCCGGTGAACTCCAGGTCCATGAAGCTGCCCCCCGTGTAATTGCCCGTCCCATCCAGCGTCATCCCCGTCTGGTTCGAGTTCCCCAGCAGATACATGCTCTCCAAATCCAGCTCCTGCGTGCGGTAGGCCACCAGGGCCTGCGCCAGCGCGCTTGTGGCACCGGTCGTATTGATTGCCACATCGTCCATCTGGAACCCCATCGTGTCCACCGCATACGTCGGGTCGCCCACCTGCACTGCCGCGCCGCTCCCCGTGTAAGCAATCACCGTCCCACCCTGTGTTCCGCTCGCGGTGCTGGCCCCGCGCAGCGTGCAGCCATGCAGCACCACATTGCGCGTTCCCGCCGTCACCAGGATCTGGTTCGACGTCGTAATCGTCCCGCACGGAAGATAGACCATCACATTCGGCGTCGAGATGCTCACGTTTGCGCCCATCGTCTGCGCGCCGCTCAGCGCGCGCGCGTCACACACCCCACCATAGCCGGCGAGCAATCCATTGATGCACGCGCTCAACTTCGCCCCAAAATCCGCGCCCGCAAACTGGTCCACCTGATATACCCCGCCAATCTGATGCCCCGTCACTTCCCCGCCAAACTGCACGCTCGATGCATTCACGCTCACGCCGCCCAGGTTGGCCAACGCCTGCACCGCATTGCTGGCGCCCGTGCCGCCGTTGGCTATGCTCAACGTGCCGTTGGTCAGGCTGCTCACGCTCAGGCCATAGATGTTCGTCCCGCTGATCGCCGGCGCGCTCGTCCACACCGGCGTTGCGGAGCCGCTCCCATTCCCCGTCGATGTCAGCACCATCATCTGTGCGCTCGTGTTGCCCGGCAGGCGCACCGGGTTCCCGCTGCTGTTGGCCGTCACCAGGTCGCCCACGGCACTCGTCAAGCCACCAGTGAGTGCCGGCGCACTGCCGCTCGCGGCGGGCGCACTGGACGGCGCCGCATTGTTCATCAGAAAAGCTGCATACGTGCCGCTTGGGTAATTGATCGCCGCTGTTGTCGGGTTGCACAGGTTCAAAGTCATCACGCCCGCCGCTGTCACCTGTCCGCTCAACTGCATCGGCGCTGCCGCGCCCGGCGCCTTCACAAACATCACCCCGTCGGTCGTCGCAGCTCCCGGCAGGTTGATCCCGCTGATTGTCGCGCAGCTCTCAGCCCCCACGCTGCCACCGGTTAGCGTGAAGGACTGCGCCGCAAAATCACTCACCGGCAATGTGGCATCCGTGTTGGTGATCAATCCCGGGCGCACCCGCAATCCCTGCAACTGCACCCCCGTCGGCCCGGTCATGCCGACATCGGTCGCCTCATTCTCAATCACAAAGTACCGCGGCACATTCGCCGCCCCGTTGTACACCGAACTCGCATTGCGCATGCACACCGTGTCATTCATCCCCGCGCCGCCGTTATACGCAAGCCCCACATAACAACTTTCACCGGAATCCATCAGGCCCGTCGGCGTCTGCGCGTCCGAGTACTGGATCACCGTCCGCGAGGTCTCCGGCATCGGGTTGTTCGCCGTGTACCGTGATGCCACATAGGAATTCTGCACGCTCACGCGCTGCCGAAGCGCCTCTTCAACGCTGTATTGCGGGTAACGCCACGACATGCCCACCACCGCCTCCGCATCTATCCCCGGCGGCAGAACATTGCGCACTGTCGTTGCCGACGGGCTCTCAAACAAAATCGCCGCCTGCAACTGGTTGTCCGCGCTGTCATACGGGTTCGGGCACACTCCCGGCGTCCCCCACGCCGTGTAGGTCGAATAGTTGCACTCGCCAACATCCTCCCCGCTCAGCGTATCAATCACATTGTTGTAGGGCGTGGTGATGACAACCGGGTAGCTCATGCTCACCTTGTCAATCATGTTGTGGATCACATTGCCATTTGAAGCACGGCCATAACGTGAATAATAGGCAATCCCGATGCCAAATATCCCCCGCCAGTAGGAGTCTGTGTCCATCCCAAGTCCCGCATACTGGCTGTCGGTCAGGCGCGTCGAATTATCACCCAGGTGGAAAAAATACGTGTTGAACCAGCTGTCCAATCCCGCCTGGTTGGCCACAATGCCACCGGATGGCGTCGATGGCATTATCCCGCTGTAAAGATAATTGTCCACCAGCACGTTGTCCGCATAGTCGCCAGCCGAGTTGCAGTTGTACTTCGATGAGCGGCAGCTCCACCAGCCGCCCACAATGATGCCGGCCATCGACTTGAAATTCAAATCGCGCAATGTCGATAGTTGCAGCACATTGGCCAGGATGGACACTCCCACCGAGCTTGTGCTCACATTCCTGAATTTCCAATAGGCCGCGTAGCCCGGGCTGGCAAATGCCACGAACGCGTACTGCACATTCAGGTCATTCACTGTGAAGTTCATCACCGTCGTCTCCGACGCAAAGATGGCAATGTCGGGAAACGCCATGTTGAAGGTCGTTGAACCGGCGCTGAATGCGGACCGGATGTTGGCCCCGTTGCCGTAGATCGTCAGCCCCGGCTCCACCTTGATCGCATATCCAAGCATCCCCGGTGTCTCCGGCGGAAGGTTGGTGCACGCCGAGCCACTCACCCCATTCGCCGCATTCGACTGCACGCAAGTGTCTCCGGTTGGCGGGGCCGTCCCATCATCGGCCGCTGTCGGCATGTAACCCGTTACCGTTCCCACATAATAATTTTTGCCGCTCGTGAAACTGATGGCCCCGCTAGTCGTCCCGCCCGCCGTCGCGTATGAAATCGCATTGTTGATGCACACCGTGTCATCGGTCACTCCATCCCCGGCGCAGCCAAAGTCATCCACTCGCACCACCGGCGAATACGCGTTCATCCCTTTCCTCTGGTCAAGCACCGGCACCGGGGTTGTGGCGGATGCAGGCGCGGCTACTGAGATCGTCGGGCAACTCGTGTAACCGCTTCCTGGATTCGTAATCGTGTAACTTGTCACCTGCCCGCCCACCACATTCGCATTGACCGCTAATCCGCTGCCCCCGCCGCCGCTCACCGCGACTGCCGGCGTGCTTTGGTATCCATAACCAAGCGCGCCGGGGTTCACCTGCGTTATCGCCCCCCCCGCCGCAACACTGTACACGCACGTCGCCGTCGCCTGGTAGGCATCATTTTGCGTGTATGACCCGCTCGTGCCCGGAGGAATCAAAGCCGACTGCGCACCCGCCACACAGCTCCCCACATTCGTGCTCAGCGCGCAATTCGTCGTTCCGTTGATCACCGGCGCATTCAACGCGCCCGTCATCGTACCGCCGCTCAGCGGCAACATCCCGCTGCCGTTCGCAATCTGGTTGCTCACTGCCGCATCCACATACGCCTTGTTCGCCACCTGGTTCGGCTGCGTCGGCTGCTGCGTCAACAGGATGTTCTGGTACGCCGGCACAAAGGCCATCCACGCCGTCTCCACATTCGTCGTCGGCGTCGGGGGTGCACCCTGCGCAATCACCGCATTGCCCTGCGTGCCGTTGTCGCAGCTCGGGTTCCCGGTCGCTGTGTTGTACGCGATTGAAAACACCTGCCACGTTGTCGTCAAAGCCACCGTCTTGTCGGCAAATACGCACACCGAGCCGGAACCATACGTCCCGGTCAGCTTCAACTCCTGGCTCGTCGCCGCATCGGCCTTCGCCGCCACATACCACGTGCCCGATCCCGCCGGGAACCCGCTGCCCAGCACATACGGGTTCCCCACCCCGCGCACATGCCAGCTCCCGGATGTATCCCACCCGCCATTCACCGCCTTCACATAACTGCCTGTCACCGGCGCCAATGCGTCCTTGCCAAACAAACTGCCCGTCCCGCCCGCCTCGCCCGCCGGCC
Organism: Acidobacteriota bacterium; assembly: GCA_021781075.1. Classification (GTDB taxonomy): domain Bacteria; phylum Acidobacteriota; class Terriglobia; order Terriglobales; family Acidobacteriaceae; genus CAIMNN01. The sequence continues at coordinate 5,390 of JAJXXN010000321.1, forward strand.
ACCACAGGTCATCCGCGCTCAAAAACAAATCGTTCAGGCTCGTGAACCCCTGGTTCGCCGCACCACCACCAAGCAGGGCGAACTCCGCACTTGCCGTGTTCGAGGTTTGGCGCGCCGTTTCAAGCCCTATCGACCCGCCCGTCGTCACGCTCGCCTGAACAAGGCTGTTGCCCAATCCGTTGTCCTGGTAGGACCCGCTCAAGCCTATCTGCAAAAATTTATTCGCGCTGCCGGTGTAATGGTTCCCGTTCGCGCTCCCCAACCCGTCATTGATCAACAGCCCGGGGTAGCTTGCGCCTGTCGCCGTCACCCCACCGCCGCTCAGTTGCGTGGCGCTTGCCTGCGAACCCGTCGCATTCCAAACTGTATAGCCGCCGTTCCCGCCTTCCAGGCTGCCGCCATTCAAATTCATATCCTGCCCGGCTATCAGGTTCACCGGCGCTTCCGTGTCCCAGTTCCCCGCCACATGGATGCTCGCGGTCGTCGTCGCCGAGCAGCCTGTGCCTCCCGCTGTGACACTCACGCTCCCAATCGACCCATCCGCGTTCACACTGGCATTGGCCTGCGCCGTGCACGCGCCACTGAAGCTCACCGGCACACTGCTGCCATACGGGTCAAATCCCAGGCCGTGCTCCGCGCCAATGCTGACCCCCGTCACCGCACCGCCACTCGTGGATGCAGTCAATGCCGGCTGCACCACACGCCACATCGGTGTCACCACCGCGTTGCGCACCGACCATCCCTGTTGCGCGCCGGCAAAATCCAATATCAAACCCGTCGGCGGCTCTCCCATCGCCGCGCTGTTTCCCGCCTGCGCCACCACGCTGTCCATCACATTGTCGCTGCCGGCCACGCTCGTGAATCCATGCGTCACCTGCATCGTGATGTCCTGCCACCGGTTCGCATCCGCCGCCACATTCGCCGGGATTCCACCCGTCGGCGCGCCAATCGCTATGCCCGTATTCAACCCGTTGATGTCAATATTCCGGAACTCGCTCCACTGCGGCCACTCCGCAAGGTACAACCCGCAGGTGTGCGTCGAATGTGCGCCCGGATAATTGGCTGCCATTGGGTCTGTGCCCGTCGCCGCTATCTCCACGTTCTCAATCTCCGCCAGGCGCAATCCATTCCCCGCCCCGCCGGTCGCGGCTGGCATCGCTATCGCGCAATTCCCCACCGCCCACGCGCTCCCCGTCCCATTCGTCCCCGTCAATGCATTGCCACCGGCTGAAAATATCGACCCCGCTTCCATCGGCCGGTTCACCGCACAGGAGCCCGCCACATTTCTTCCCAGCGCCGGCGAGCAGGACACATCCACACTCTGGTCCACATAAAACGTCAAATCATGGACCCGCGTGAAGGATTCAATCGCCGTGTCCGCCATGGATGCCAAAATATCCTGCCCGGGAAATCCAACCAGCGCCGACACCTGCTTCCCCATGCCGCCAATCGACTCCCCATGCCAGGTCAGGGTGTGCGTCTTGCAGCGCCCCTGCGGCAACAACAGCGCCACGTTGTGCGCTTGTGCATAATTGATCGCCGACTGCAGTGCATTCGTGTCATCCGTCGCTCCGTCACATGCTGCGCCAAACTCCTTCACGTTGCGCGCAAACTGTTGCGACCCCGTTGTGCGCAGGTCCTCAACATACTCCCCATTCGCGTTCGTGAATGTATCCGTCCCCGCATAACCAGGCGGAATCAGCATCGCCGCATTGTTGTTCACTGTGGACTGTAGGTTGGCCTGCAGGCCGCCCGTGACCGGTGAACCTACCCCGTTGACCGACGGAGCGTTGAGCGCTCCAGTCAGTGCCCCGCCACCCAGAGAGAGATCCTGCGCGCCCACCGCATCCACATAATGCTTGTCCGCGGCTTCAAACGGCGCCGTCGGGTCGCAGCACAAATAAAGCGGCCCGGTCAGCGTTCCACCCGTCCCGGCCAATCCCCCATTTTGCAATTGTGAAAACAACTGGTCCACATAGGCCTTGCTCACCGCCTGCACCGCCTGCGCCGCCGGCATCACCTGCGCCTGCACGCTCGCAAGCGTCGCCGAGGGCGCCGCCGGCACCACCCAGTACTGCGTGCTCACCGTGCCGTCGCTCATCTGCAATACCGCCGTGTAGTAGAGGCCCGCGGGCATCGCGCCAAGGTTCGGCGCCAGGTTCACGCTCAGGAATCCATCCGCGCCGATCAACACCTTCAGGTTCCCGGCCGCCACTGCCTGGTTGTTCGCCGTCGTAAATGCCGGCCAACTCAACAGAAGCGTGCCCGCGCCCGGCAGACCGTTCGCCAGGTACACCGTGCCCTGCACTGTCGTCGTCGTCACGCCCTGCGCCCGCACCGGCTTCACCAGCGTCATCACAAGCATCATGCACACTGCCGTCACAACGCACGACCGCAACCAATTCCATCCTGTGAACTTCATTCGCGTCTCTTCCTTTGTGCAAATAAAAGGCCCGTGGCGATCTCTCGCCACGGGCCTTTCTCCTCACACTCCGATCAATTATTCGGAGCCTTCAGTTGTCTCCACCGCGCCAGCTTGCCACTCCGGCTCTCGGGCTATTTCCTCTGCCACGCAGGCGGAACTATTTGTTGCCGGCTTCTTCTTCGCAGCCAACTCCACCAGCAATTTGGCGCTGGCCGCATGGCCTTTTTTCGCGTTCTTCACAAGGCAGGTTGCAATCGCATTGCTGCTTCTGTTCAGTGCCTTGTTGGCCGCATCGGTTAACTTGTCAACCGCCTCAGGAGTTTTCTTTTTCTCCGTCCCTTTTGTTGCCCTTGTCCGCTTGCTTCCCACCTCTGTCATTCGGCCCCATTCCCGCGCCACTTCCATCGCGGTACTTGCACCTGCGCCTCACTCCATGGCTCCCACCCCATCTCGTGAACCCGCGAGAGTGACCCGAAATGTTCTCATTCCTCTGCTTCTCCTGCCTGTTGCAATGTGCTCCCAGCTTACTCAATAACTGCGCAATTCAACGCATCCGGCGCAATGCGCCAAAGGCAAGTAAAATCAACCGTTTGGAATCACCGACCGTAGCGCCCTCTTTGACACCGCCCTTTCCTTGCCGCAATTCCTCAAGCCCGAACCCGCGCTACGGCCCAATGTGCCAACCACCGCCCCACTCGGCTAAGATAGTCCGGTGAAAGATTCTCCCATTCTCATCGTTCATGGCGGCGCATGGGCCATTCCCGTTGACGCCGAGGCGGACCACGAAAACGGCGTGCGCAACGCCCTCAAGGCCGGCTCCAAAATCCTCGCCGCGGGCGGTTCCGCCCTCGATGCCGTTGAGGCCGCCGTCGTCGTCCTCGAGGACGACTCCACCTTCGACGCCGGCTTTGGCAGCTTTCTCACCTCCGACAGCCGCGTTCAATGCGACGCGCTCCTCATGGACGGCGGTCGCATGAAGGCCGGCGGTGTGGCCTGCGTCGAGCATCTCCGCAATCCCATCCGCGCCGCGCGGCTCGTCCTCGAGCAAAGCCAGCACGTCTACTTTGTCGGCTCCGGCGCGGAGGAATTCGCCCGTGCCCATGGCATGGGCTTGATTGCAAACTCCGAGCTTGTGCTGGACCGCGAACGCACGCGGCTCGCCGAGGCCAAAATCCGCGAAGCCCGCGGCCTGGCTGACAACACCTTCAGCGGCAAAGACACGCCGCTCCCTCATCACCTGCGCGACGACAAAAGCCCTGAGACTGCGCACCCCGATGCCACCGAAACCCCCTCCAGCCTGCGCCACGCCACCACGATGGACTCGCACGACACCGTCGGCGCTGTCGCTCTCGATGTCCACGGCAATCTCGCCGCCGCCACCTCCACCGGCGGCACGCTCAACAAAACCCCGGGCCGCGTCGGCGACTCATCCCTCATCGGTTGCGGCTGCTATGCCGACAATCTCGCCGCCGCCGTCTCCCTCACCGGTTGGGGCGAGCCCATCATGAAGCTCGTCCTCGGCAAGTGGGCCACCGACCGCGTCGCCGCGGGCACCACACCGGAGGTCGCCGCACACGAGGCCATCGAATATCTCTACAACCGTCTCGGCGGCCACGGCGGCATCATCCTCCTCGGCCCCGACGGCCGATTCGGCATCGCCCACAACACACCCGGCATGGCCTGGGGCATCGCCACTCCTGCGGGCATCAGGACCGGCGTCCGCATCTGACACCGCCGCCCACTGGCATAATCAGAATTATGCTCGTCCTCGCATCCGCATCCCCGCGCCGTGCCGAACTGCTCAGCCAAATCGGCATTCCCTTCCGCGTCCATCCCGCGCACATCAACGAGGACCCGCTCCCCGGCGAGGACCCAGCCGCCTATGTCGCCCGCCTCGCCCGCGAAAAGGCCGAAGCCGTCTTTCACACGCTATCGCAATTTCCAACCGACTCAGCACCGCCGCTGGTTGTCCTCGGCGCCGACACCACCGTCACTCTCGACAACCACATCCTCGGCAAACCAGTCGATTCCACCGACGCCGCCCGCATCCTTCAACTCCTCAGCGGCCGCACCCACTACGTCCTCACCGCCATCGCGCTGGCCACCACCGGCCAAACAATCGTTCATACCGAGTCCACCGCCGTCACCTTCACGCCCCTCACCACTCAGCAAATCGCCGCCTACATCGCCACCGGCGAACCCATGGACAAGGCCGGCGCATACGCCATCCAGGGCCGCGCCGCACAATGGATACCCCGCATCGAAGGCTGCTACTTCAACGTCGTCGGACTCCCGCTCGCCGCCCTCGTGCCTCTCTTGCGCCAGCTTTCCACCCTGCCCTAACCCGGCCCTGCGCACTGCCGCACAACCAACCCCATCTTGGAGATGTGTACTTTTTGATAAACAACCGCTGTTACCAAGCACAAGTTTGCCTATACATATTCAATCAATGCATCTGTTCCCTAATACACCCTCTTGTCATAACAAGGCCGCGCAAGGCAAAGTGTTTACATCCTTTGAATAAATCAGTTCATGCGGCCAAACGCTCCAGATAATTTGAATTGGTTCTTTCAATCTTTCTAGGAAGGCTACGTGAACGCACATCGGCAACTCTTCTACTTTGGCATCATCTTTTTGCTCTCCGCTCTCTCCCTCTCACCGGCATATGCCCAGTCTTTTCAACAGCCCACAGCGGCTGAGCTGACCATGACCGCCGACCCCAAGGCGCCCGGCGCTGATGCCGTCTACCTCTTCCGCGAAGAGACCGCTGACGACACGCTACACTACCACGGCATCTATGTGCGGCTCAAGATACTGAGCGAAAAAGGCAAGGAGATGGCCACGGTCAAAATCCCTTACGTCAAGGGTGATCAAACAATTGCCGGCATCAAGGGTCGGACCATTCACTCCGACGGCACCATCATCCCCATGACCGTGAAACCCTCTGACCTGATGCAGGTAAAACAGGGGCAAAGCCAGCTCAACAACATTGTCTTCACCCTGCCCGACGTTGAAGTAGGCAGCATCCTTGAATACAAGCTGGATATCCACTACTCCGACGACACAGTCTACTCGCCCAAATGGATCATTCAGCAGCCATATTACGTCCACAAGGCCCACTACCGGTTTGTGCCCGATTACTCCGGAGGCCACTATATCCTGAATAGCCGTGGCGAGGCTCTTTCTCGCCTGATGTACACCCATAAATTGCCGCCCAACAAGGATGTCCAAGAGGATGCGCGGCGGAATTTCACACTCGATATGGAGGATATTCCCGCCGTGACCGATGAGGATTGGGCTCCGCCACTCGATGCTTTCCGTTGGCACGTTTATTTCTATTACACCTATGCCACCAGCGAAAGTGAGTACTGGCAAAAGGAAGGCCTCAACTGGCGCAAGTCCATTGACTCTTTCATCAAGCCCGGCAAGGGTCTGCGCGAAGCGGCCGCTGCCCTGGTGGCTGCCACCGACACGGAGGAACAAAAGGCCCAAAAACTTTATGTGGCCGTGATGAAACTGGAAAACACCGATTTCACGCGGCACAAAACCGAGGCCGAGCGCAAGGCCGCTAAAGAAAAAGACGTGCGCAGCGCGGACGACGTATGGAAGCAGCAAGGCGGAACTTCCGATGAACTCGCGCTCCTCTATGTGGCCATGTTGAACGCTATTGGATTAAAGGCATGGCCGATGTTGGTGGCAGACCGCAGCAGCGCCATCTTTGACCCAAGCTATCTGGGCATGTCGCAGCTGGATGACTATATCGCCGTGGCCAGCATCAACGGGCATTTTGCCTACTTCGACCCCGGCGACAAATTCTGCGATTTCAGCGAACTCGGCTGGAAGCACCTCGCAACCGGGGGCATTGTCATCACTCCCGATTACAAAGGCACCACATTGGCGGGAACTCCGCAGACCAACCCGTACGACAAAGCCTCCGTCCAGCGTGTGGCCGACATCACCATCGATGATGCCGGAAACCTCAAGGGGTATATGCAATACGTCATGGTCGGGCCCGAGGCCATTCACTGGCGCCAGCTCAACCTCAGGGAGGGCGGCGACGAAGTCAAAAAGCAGTTCAATGAAATGCTCCGCAACGACCTGCCACAGGGCGTGCATGGGGAACTGGATCACTTCATCGAATTGGATCACTCCGGCGTCAATTTGATCGCCATTGCCAATCTAAGCGGCACAATGGGCACAATTACCGGCAAACGCATCTTCCTCCC
>JAJXXN010000321.1:12050-13442 GCA_021781075.1 Acidobacteriota bacterium
AAGGTCTCCGGCAACATAGGCGCCGCCACTGGAAAGCACTTCTTCCTCCCCGGCCTCTTCTTTGATTCCCGCGCGCCTCAGCCCTTTGTCTCGGAGGCAAAACGGCTCACTCCTGTCGATATGCACTACGCGCGCATGACTCTGGATAGCGTCAACTACCACCTGCCGACGGGTTACTCGGTCGAAAGCGCCCCCAATTCCAGTGACATCAGTTGGCCACAAAAGGGCGTCTTGCGCATCAAATCCACAATCCAGGGTACGCAATTGAACGTCAGCCGTCTCTTTGCGCGCAATTTCATCCTGGTCAAAAGCGAGGATTACCAGCAGTTGCGCGACCTGTACGCAAAAGTGGCCGCCGCCGACCAGCAGCAGATCGTCCTCACCCGCGACGCCGGCGCTCCAAAAGGAAATTAAACCATGCCACAGTTCTCTCACCTTGCCTGGATTTGCGCGCGAAAAAATACACGCCGGGCTCTCGTATCAATACACCTTTGCCTGCTTCAACCCCTGGCCGCCCGCGCCGGCTTGTTCGGCCATGACAAGCAGCCCGTGCCCCAATGGGGCCTTGACGCCGCTAAAACCCCCACCCCCGCATACGCCAAAGACGCCTCCGCCGTCATTCTCTTCGACGAGTACGTTGAATCTGTTGACGCCGGCGGCCGCGCCGTCGAACGCGAGCGCGAGGCCATCCGCATCCTCAAGCCGCAAGGGCGCAGCCATGCGCAGTGCGCCCTCGGCTATGACGTCGATGAAAAAATCAACTACTTTCGCGCCTGGACCATCGGAGCCGACGAAAAGCAATTTCAGGCCCAGGAAACCGATTTTCATGAGGTCGGCGATGTCTCCGATTCCGTCATGCTCTCCACCTATAAAATGCGCGTGCTCAACCCGCCCGCAGCCGACGTGGGCGCGGTGGTGCTCTGTGAAACCGAGGAAACCATGCCCCCCTGGCGCAATGAAATCTTCTGGCGCGTGCAGGGAACAGCCCCTATTGTCTATCAGGCCCTCGAACTCGACCTGCCTGCCGGGCAAAAATTCTCCGACGCCTGGCACAAGCTGTCGCCTGTCAAACCCATCGAGATCGCCCCCAATCACTTCCGCTGGGAGCTGCGCGACATGCACGCCCTCGACCTGCGCGATATTCCCAGCCACCCCGATTACTCCGCCGTCGCCGCACGCGTCTCCTTCCGCTGGGGCAATCTGCCCGCCGACGAAGACAAAAACTCGCAGTGGCGCTCCATCGGTGAGTGGATGAGCAACCTCGAGGCCCATCGCCCAGACCCCTCACCGGAGATCACCTCCGAAACCCAGCAACTCATCGCTGGCGCGCCCGATTTCTACACCAAGCTCCAGCTCATCACCGAGTACATCCAGAAAAATATCCGCTACTTC
>JAJXXN010000179.1 GCA_021781075.1 Acidobacteriota bacterium
TGGGGATTTCTGACCATCATGTTTCGCGCTCTTCACGCCTTCTCGTTCGCCACAATGGCTCTTCTGCTCGGCGGTGTGCCGCATGCGCAAAGCTTTGCCCTCGCAAATCGATCCGTCCAACTCACCTTTCAGGCCGATGCGCGCCATGCCTGGCTCAGCCGCGCCGCCACTCCCGGCGGCGCATCCTGGAGCAACTCGGAACCCTCGGATTTCCCGGCAGGCATTGAAATTGATGGCCGGCAGTTGCCCATCGAGTGGACATTCGAGGCCGGTGCCACTGTTCACACCGCGGATCGCCTCGAACTGGTCTTCCAATCCCCTTCGCCGCAACTGCGCCTGCATTGGCTCTGGCTATTCCGCTCTGGCGATGGCCCCGTTGAGCACCGCATCTCCATTGAAAATCTTTCCGGGCAGGAGCTCTGGCTGCCACACATCGAGAGCATGAATTTCCAATTCATCGGCGTCGACGGAATGCACCACTTCTCCGTGGAAAAAGGCGCGGACACGCCCTCTGACGAAGGCATCCATGACACCGTCATCGGCCCCGGGTTCGATTGGATTGGGCGCTCCTCCAATTACGCGCGCCCCATGCCGGGTGACGAGCGTGAAATTATCCCCCTTGAAATCCTCTATGACCCCGCAGGCCATCATCCCGGCTTCTATGCAGGACTCGAGTTCAGTGGGCGAACCCGCATAACTTGTGCGCGGGGACAAAATCAGCAGGCAAACGCCTTCGTGACTCGCCTCGGGCTGAACCCGGAGCCCGGCCCATACAAGACTCGCCTGGCCGCACAGGGAAGCTTTGAAACTCCCACGGCATTTTTAGGCGTCTTTTTGGGCGGTCCGGATGATGCCAGCAATCAATTGCGCCCCTGGGTGCGAACAGTGCTCGGCAATCCGCGCACATGGAGCGACCCGCAATATCCCTTGTTGGTGAACAACAGCTGGGGAAGCGGCATGCAGGTGGATGAGGCGCTTGCCTTGCGCATGATTGGCGACTCGCGCGAACTTGGCCTGGAGATGTTCCATCTTGATGCCGGCTGGTTCCGCGGCGTGGGCGATTGGTACCCAGACCCCCAAAAGTTCCCGCATGGCCTGGCCGCCGTTGCCGATGCCGCGCATCATGCCGGCCTTCGTTTTGGCCTGTGGACGGACTGGACGCAGGCCGGCACGGATACAGGCAGCGGTGCGCTCAATGTTTACAAAGTGCAGGACTGGCTATCCCACGACGTGCAGCCGGGGTGGAAGACCGAGGAGTTCAAGGGGCAAACCATCGACATTGGCCTGCCTGCGGCGAGCGACTATGCAGCCGGGGAATTGAAGCGGATCGTTGAAAGTTATCACCTCGACATGCTCGAGCACGACGGCTATCTGGTCATGGAGGGCTGCATGCGCAAGGACCATCCCCATGCGCCGCCCAACCAAAGCACCCTGCGCATGGACCATGATTCCGGCTTTGATTTTGTCGTGGCATCGAACTCCACTGATGTCAGCTACCACGCCACCCGCGCCTACTACGCGCTTTATGAACAATTGCGCCGCCAGCATCCCGGGCTGCTCTTTGAAATCTGCAACGACGGCGGGCGCATGGTGGATTTTGGTTCTGCCGCGCATGGGGATTATTTTTCCATCACGGATTCCTATGACCCGCTCTCCAATCGCCGCGCTTTTTACGACACCAGTTTTGCCCTGCCCGCCGCCATGCTTGAGAGCTACGTTGAAAAATGGCCCGCGCCGCGAATAGAAAACTTCTTATACATGCTGCGCAGCGGCATGATGGGCTGGACCTCCATCATGCTCGACACCACCGCGTGGACTGAGGAGCAGCACCAGGCGGCTCGCACTGCCTTCGACCTTTACAAAAAACAACTGCGCCCGTTGATCCGCGATGCCGCGCTCTACCATGCCAGCGAGCGGCCGGATGGAGTTCACTGGGATGGCATGGAGTTTTATGACGCCCGGCGCGGCAAGGGCGTGCTCTTTGCCTTCCGTGGAAGCGCCAACAATGAACCCGCGCACAATTTCACCGTGCGGGGTTTGCTTGCCGACGCAAGTTATCGGCTGCATTTTGAGGGCCACAGCTCACCGGACCGCATCGTGAAGGGCGGTGAGTTGCTACGCGCCGGCTTGACCGTTGCATTGCCAATGCCGTTGAGCAGCGAGCTGGTTTTTCTGGACGAAATCAGGCAGTAGGGAGGAGCGGTTCCATGGCCCGGAAGATGGATGATTATCTCGGTCGGCTGGCGCTGGTCACCGGCGCGGCGCAGGGCATTGGCCGCGCCATTGCCGAAGAGCTGCATGGCCGCGGGGCACGACTCGCGCTCCTTGACTGCAAGGCGGATAAACTCGGCGAGTTTGCCGCGGAACTGAACCGCATGCGCAATCATAGCGCCACTGCACATGTTGTGGAACTCTCAAGCGCAGACGCCATCGCAGGTTTTGTCAGGGGCTTCGCCGCCGCGGGTGAAACCCTTCATCTGTTGGTCAACAATGCCGGCATGGAGCGGGACCTGCCCATTGGTCAATTGAGCAGCGCCGATTTTGACCTTATTCTCGCGGTCAACTTGCGCGCGCCGTTCCTGCTTGTGCAGGGGCTGGTGAAATCGTTTTCACCCGCGGGCGGCGCAATCGTCAACGTCAGCTCCATCCACGCCACCCACGCCTTTCCCAATGCCATTCCTTATGCGGCATCCAAGGCCGGGTTGAATGCCATGACGCGCAATCTGGCCCTCGAACTGGCCCCGCGCAACATTCGCGTGAATGCTGTTGCCCCCGGTTACATTGACACAGCCATGTGGGAGGAGTGGCTTGCCTCGGCGCCCGATCCTGACAAACTGGCTCGTGATACCGCCGCGCTGCATCCGCTCGGCCGCCGCGGGCTGCCAACGGATGTTACGCACGCGGTTGCTTATCTCGGCTCAGAGGAGTGCGCATGGGTCACTGGTACCGTGCTGATTGTGGACGGTGGTTTAACCATCCGCGCGCACCCTTGATTGGCCTTAAAAAATAAAATAATTAGCAATAAATCAACAGTTGCGTCTTAAAAACAATATTAAATACTGTTTTTAAGCTGGCTGGTTGTTGCTCCAGAGGCTTATCCTGACGTCAAATTCCCATTGCAGGCAGGTCGCATGAAGCACCGCAAGCCCAATCTCAGCGAGTCCTTGAAGCAGCAGTTCAAAAAAGACATTGAGCTCTTTGAGCATTTTCTGGTTCTTCTCAATGACTCCAGCCCGATTCGCAATGTGGAGTTGATGTGGGCAGAGGACCTGGAACTCTTTGACCCGGCCC
>JAJXXN010000081.1 GCA_021781075.1 Acidobacteriota bacterium
TGTATTCATAGATGCGCGGGTCCGGTTTCGCCATGCCAAGCTGAAAACTCCACGTGCACCAGTCGAAATTTTGCACCCAGGGAAAGGCGGCCAGCAGGCTTTCAAGCACGTTATCGCCCATGTTGGACAGGATCGCGGTCTTGATCCCGGCCAGTTTCAACTTCGCCTGCCATCGCACCATGCGCGTGTTTTCAGTCGTCCAATAGCGCGCATCGGCCCGGTTCAATTCCGCCACTGCCCGGGCGTCAAGCGCCAGCCCGGCATCGTGGATAAACTTTTGCCAGAAGGCAATCCCCGTTAGCTTGCCCTCGTCGTAGGCGTGGCGATCAGCCCAGTAAAGTGGCTCAAATTGCTCGCGGGTCAATCCGGTGATGAGCAGCATCTCCGCATAGGCCGCCGCGTCCGGCTCCGCGGTCAACACCATTCCGTAATCAAAAATCACTGCCTTGATGGCCACTTGTCTCTCCCTCAACAGTTTAAATTGGTAGAGGAGTATGCACTTCAGCGCACGGACCAATTGGAATACCGAGGAGAGCGAGCTTGCCCGCACCCTGGCCGCGCGCCGCGACTCGGGCTTGACTCTTTGCGATCTCTCGAATGCCAATCCCACCCAGTGCGGCTTTCAGTACGGGCACAATCTCCTTGCCGCGCTTGCCAATCCTGACGCGCTCACATACGACCCCAACCCCAAAGGACTGCTCTCCGCGCGCCGTGCCGTTGCCACGTACTATGCCGATCACGGAGTCGCGCTCTCCCCTGACAAGTTGACGCTCACCGTCAGCACCAGCGAGGCTTACAGCTTCCTCTTCCAGCTTCTTTGCGACCCGGGCTCCGAGGTGCTTGTCCCGCAGCCCAGCTATCCTCTCTTCGACTTCCTCGCCACACTCTCCGACGTGCGCCTCGTCTCCGCTCCACTCGTCTATGACCACGGCTGGCAAATCGACCCCGAAGGTTTTCGCCGCGCCATCACGCCCAAAACCAGGGCCATTGTCCTTGTCCACCCCAACAATCCCACCGGCCACTTCACCAAGCCCTGGGAGACGGAGTTTCTCGCTCAACTTTGCCGCGAACACTCTCTCGCTCTCATAGTCGATGAAGTCTTCCTGGACTTCTCCCTGGCCGGTCAATCGCCAGCAACCTTCGCCGCAGGGCTCGATGGCGTCAACTGCTTCACCGTCAGCGGCATCAGCAAGATTTGCGGGCTGCCGCAGATGAAAGCCGCCTGGCTCACGGTCACCGGCCCGGATTCCGTCGAATCGCTCAATCGCCTCGAGGTCATTGCCGACACTTTTCTCAGTATGAACGCGCCCGTGCAGGCCGCACTGCCCCAGTGGCTTGAGTGCCGGCGGGGAATCCAGTCACAGGTTCTTTCCCGGCTCAAACGCAATCTGGCGGCTTTGGATCATCTGCTGGCCGGGCAGAAACTTGTATGCAGACTGGAGGTCGAGGGTGGCTGGTACGCCGTTCTGCGCATCCCGGCACTTGCGCCGGACGACGAAACCGCCCTCCAACTTCTCCACCGCGGCGTTTACCTACATCCCGGTTCGTTTTTCTCCATGCCACCCTCGGGCTGGCTTGTGGTCAGTTTGCTTACCCCTGAAGATGAATTCCGCGTCGGGGTTATGCTGCTTGTTGATTATTTCGCCAAGAACCAGATAAGTTAATTTTTCAGATCCCGCGGTCGACCTTCGCTTGAAGTTCCGTCTTCAAATTACTGAATAAAAATAAATTGTCGCATCCAACCCACTTCGCCTCAGTGTTGCAGGAATGGGTTCCGCTCGCGTTCAAGGCCGATTGTAGTTTGCGCTCCATGTCCGCAGATGACCTGCGTTTCCTCCGGCAAACCAAGCAGACTCGTGTGGATGGAGTGCAGAATCTGACGTTCATCGCCGCCGGGCAAGTCGGTGCGCCCGATGCTGCCGGCAAAGAGCGTGTCACCGGCAACCAGAAGGTTCAACTCCTTGAAGTGCAGGCAAACCGATCCCTGCGTATGCCCCGGTGTGTGTAGAACCGCCGCAGGCAGAGTTTCGAGGCCCACCACATTTCCCGTGGCAAGGTTGCCATCGGGCGCGGCGGTTTCAGGCGTTTCAATGCCAAGCCAGGCGGCCTGCATGGGCATGAGTTTGAGCTGCATCAGGTCGCCTTCGTTCATCAGGATGGGGGCCCCGGTCAGCCGCTTGAGCTTGAGTGCGCCGCCCACATGGTCAATGTGGCCGTGGGTGATCAGAATCTGTTTGAGTTTGAGGCCGAGCTCCGCAAGGCGCTTGGTGATGCGGCCAATCTCGTCGCCGGGGTCAATCACGATGGCTTCACCGGCCACTGGATCGCCAAGAATGGTGCAGTTGCATTGCAACGGGCCGACCGGGAAGCTCTCTATCAATGGCCGAAGGCTCGTTGAATCGTTCATGGGATTATCTTACAACCGCGTCTTTTGTGGCGCGTCCGTGTGGCGCGGGCGCATGAAAAACCCGGCAGGCAAGGCCTGCCGGGTTTGCACTGCCTGGGAATTTACTTGGCCGGGGCCGTGGGTGCGCTTTTGGTGCCTTCAAGAACGGAGTGCGATGATGTGGAGCGCACATAAAGAGCCGTCAGTGAAAGCGAGGTAACCATGAAGAGAATGGCCGACCATGTGGTAAGTCGGGTGAGCACGTTGGCTGCGGCGCGTGGACCGAAGGCGGTTTGCGAGCCCTGGCCACCGAAAGCGCCAGCAAGATCAGCCGAGCGGCCCTGTTGAATGAGGACCACGCCAATCAAAAAGAGGCTGACGATTATGTGTAAGACGAGCACTGCGTAGAAAAGAATGTCCATTATCTGTTGGCTGCTTTCCTTTGCCCTTCAGTCGTTCCATGGGCAATTTCTTTGTGTTGCCCATGCCGATGCGGCATCGTTGAATCTTTGGTGCGGAGGAGGGGACTTGAACCCCTATGGAGTTACCCGCTAGCACCTCAAGCTAGTGCGTCTGCCAATTTCGCCACCTCCGCATGAGGTGAACCTTACAAAGTATAGCAAATGCGGCGCGAGACCGGAAGTGGATGAATCAAAATCAGTTTAGCTGGCGAGATGGATTCAAAAAATCTCCCCCAGCCGGGCAAAGCCGTCCAGCTCAAGCAATATTTGCCCGTTGGGCGCGGGGTTGATGCCGGCATGTTCAAGGACCCATGTGTCTTTATGAAAAAGAAAAACCGCATTGAGCCCGGCGGCGAGTGCAGGGTTGATGTCACTTTTGGGGCTGTTGCCAATCATCCAGGTGGTCGCGGGGGTGAGCGCGTGTTTGGCGACGA
>JAJXXN010000012.1 GCA_021781075.1 Acidobacteriota bacterium
CTCAGGGTCTGTGACGCCGGCAAGTTGGTGGAGGAAGCGCGCGCTGGCGTCGACCCCGATAATTTTGAGGCCGAGTTTGTCACGCAGGTTGCGCTGCACGCTTTCAAACTCGTTTTTGCGCAGGACCCCGTTGTTGACAAAGATGCAGGTGAGCTGGTCGCCGATGGCCTTGTGGACGAGGACGGCCGCGACCGAGGAATCTACACCGCCGGAGAGCCCGCAAATCACATGCCCCTTGCCGACTTTTGCGCGGATGGCGGCGACCGTGGTTTCAATAAAATGGGCTGCCGTCCAATCACCTTTTGCGCCGCAGATTTCAAAGACAAAATTCTTGATGAGCGTGGAGCCGAGCGGTGTGTGGTGAACCTCGGGATGAAACTGGACCGCCCAGATGCGCTTCTGCTCGTTTGAGAACGCGGCAAGCGCGTTGTCAGTGACGGCAATGCGCTTGAAGCCATCCGGCAGCTTGCCGGCTTCGTCGCCATGGCTCATCCATGCCTGCATTGTTTCCGGCAAGCCAGCGAAGAGTTTCGATGCGCGGTCTTCAATGCGCACCTCGGCATGGCCGTATTCTCGTTTGGGGGCGGAGAGCACCTTGCCGCCGAGGTGGTGGGTGATGAAGTGAAGACCGTAGCAGATGCCAAGGATGGGCACGCCAAGCTGGAGGATGGCGGGGTCGGCTGCGGGAGCGTCCGCATCGTAAACCGACGAAGGCCCGCCGGAGAGGATGACGCCGATGGGCTTCAACGCTTTGATTTCGTCGAGCGCGGCCGTGCAGGGCAGCACCACCGAGAAAACATTCAGTTCGCGGATGCGGCGCGCAATGAGCTGCGTGTATTGCGAGCCGAAGTCGAGGATGGCAATGGTTTGAGTGTCCACACTTCAGTGTGTCAAATCCACCGCGGGGTGGCAAGCCGTGCCGCAAGCGCACCCCGTGGGTTTCTCTCAGCTATTCCACAAGCCCGCGGCCATTTTGCTTGTAGACCCGGCCTGCCTTCATCACAAATTTCACGTCCTGCAACAGCCTGATGTCCTTTAGCGGGTCACCGTCAACGGCAATCACATCGGCCCATTTGCCGGGCTCAAGGCTCCCCGTTTTCGCACTCCAGCCCATCAGGTCCGCGGCATTCACCGTCGCAGTCTGGAGCGCGGCAATCGGCGTCATGCCCAGTTGGTTCACATAGACGTCCAGCTCATGCGCGTTGAGGCCGTGGGGATACACCGCCGCATCCGTGCCCATGGCAATCTTCACGCCTGAATCCATGGCGTGTTTGATGTTTTTCTTTGCAACCAGGCTGACCTCTTCCATTTTCTTCTGGGCAAAGGCCGGCAAATGGCCGTTCTGCTGGATCCAATCCTCAAGGTACAGCGTAGGCACAAGATATGTGCCTTTCTCCTTCATCACCGCAATCGCCTTGTCGTCAATATATGTCCCGTGCTCAATGGAGTCGACGCCCGCCTCCGCCGCCCACAGGATTCCCTGCCCGCCATGCGCGTGCGCGGCGACCTTGCGGCCCAGCCGGTGCGCATCGGCGACAATGGCCTGCATCTCCTCAAGGGTGAACTGCGAGGCCTGCGGGTCATCGCCCTTTGAGAGTACGCCGCCGGTTGCGCAGACCTTGATCAAATCCGCGCCATACTTGATGTTCTCGCGGACCTTGTGCTGCACCTCGGCAATGCCATCCGCAACTCCGCCATAGGTGGCATGGTATTTGTAAGGCAGCAGATTGTCGTCGCAGTGCCCGCCGGTGATTGCGGACCTGGCGTCGGTCATCGTCAATTCGTGGTATGGGTCGAAGTTCGTGTCCATCGTCAGATGCGTGTGCGCATCAATCAGTCCCGGCAAGACCGTCATGGAGCCAAGGTCAATGACCGCATCTCCCGGCCCGGCTGCGACCGATGCACTCGGCGCAATGGACTGAATGGTACGGCCAACCACAATGATGGTCTGTGCATCCAGCGTCTTGCCTGTCTTGACATCAATCATGTGGCCGGCGCGAATCAGCGTGCGCTTCTGGTTTTCGGGGGTTTGCGACTTGGTGGTTGTTTGAGAACAAAACAGCACCACCGCGCAGAGCAGTGGAATCAGGTTGCGTAGTTTCATTCGGGGTGGCCTCTCATGCGGATACTACGAGCCCTGTGGATTTTCCGTCAATGAAATTCGCGCGCCCCCGCGGCCTTCACGATTGCGCATTACGGAAGGTGCGCCAGAATTCCACAAAGCTTTTCAACCGCACCGCCTGAAAATAATCATTGCCCACAAAGTTGAAGAGGACGGCAAGCACGGTGATGGTTTTGAGGGAGCTGTTGCCAAGTTGCTCGCCGAAAGGGAGCGGGGCCGCGCTCAAGACCGATGCAAGCACGATGAGGGCCAGCCGTACGATTCCCATGACGAGGTTGATTTCAACCAGCTTGCCGGTAAAGCCCCTGCCCAGCCGGAAACTGCGCGTGATTGCAGCCCATGGTGAGAGGCCTTCCATGTGCAGAAGGACCGGGGCCACCAGCACCGGCCAACTGATGAGGGCCCAGGCGACATAGGTTGTGAGGGTCAGGAGAACGGCACTGATCAAATAGCCCACAAGGTTGGGTTCGCCTTCAAGGTAGAGGTTTGCTGCTGCGATTGCGCCCATCATCCGCCACCAGGAATAAAACACCGCGGCGAAGAAGGCAAACTGCGATGCCTGGAGAATGAAGAAGGCGAACGGGCGCCATTTGCGGCCTGGTTCCATGCGCTTGAGCATGAGGCTGCGCCCCAGGGCGGAAAGCAGAATCCAGCTCAGCGCGGCAACAGGCAGGAACCACGCGGCGTGGGCGGAAATCAAGGGCAGATAGGCGCGCCACGCCTCGCCAACCTGCCGCGCAATCTGCCACGGATTTGTGGGATCGAGCGAATACAAACCGAACTGCACGGGCGGCAGCTCGTGAAAAATAAGCCTGAGTTCGCGCGCGAGCAGAAAAAGAAACGGAATGCCAAAGAGCCAGCGCCAGCCCACCTCAATCGCCGTGAGCGAGGCGTGCGACCAGACCCAGCTCATCTGGTCGACGAGCGTTTGCGTTCCGCGGACCGGTTTTTGCATTTACTTGACCACCAGGTTGGTTGCGCTGCCCGGCACGACAATGACCTTGGCGATGGTTTTGCCGGCGATGCGCTGCTGAATTTTTTCGTCGGCGAGGGCGGCGGCTTCGATGATTTTTGCGTCGGCGTCCGCTGCGACTTTGATCACGCTGACGAGCTTGCCGTTGACTGAAACCGGAATCTCCTTTTCG
>JAJXXN010000007.1 GCA_021781075.1 Acidobacteriota bacterium
AGTTCCACCTCCGCCATTCCCGATGAGCCCGTTTCGCATTACAATCAACTAGGCAGCGCACTCCACTCCGCACTATTAAAGGAAGACTCGCGTCATGGACTCTCGCATAGGATTCGGCTGGGACTCGCACGCATTTAAACCGGGGGTTCCCCTCCGCATTGGTGGCATGGGCCTCGACCATCCCGAAGGACTCGCCGGCCACTCCGACGGCGACGTGCTGCTCCACGCCATCACCGACGCCATCCTCGGGTCCGTCGCCGCCGGCGACATCGGCAGCTTCTTTCCCCCCGGCGACCCGCGCTGGAAAAACGCCGACTCCGCCATCTTCCTCAACCTCGCACTCGAAGAGCTCTCGCACGCCGGCTACACCCTCGTCAATCTCGATGCAACGCTCGTCCTCGCGGCTCCCAAAATCTCGCCTATCGCCGGCGACATCCGCGCACGCGTCGCCGACCTTCTCAACCTGCCCATCGACCGCGTCAGCATCAAGGCTAAAACCCCCGAGGGCCTCAACCTCGACCACGTCGCCCAATGCCACGCCGTCGTGCTCGTCGAGCGCGCGCAACCCGAGGAAAAGCTCAAGTCCATCAGCGATGTCATTGAAAGCCAGCGCCAGCTCGAGGATGTCGTCGAGGACCTACTCTCCAGCGTCCACGGTTTTCCCAAGCGCATCGTCAAGCCGGGCTTCGACACGGAAGACATCACTTAGCCACTGCGACAGTCCGGAGGTCTTCTCAATGAAAGTGCTCCTCTGTGCCCTTTGCGTACTCTTCGCATCCTCCTGCCTTGCCGCACAGAACTCCGCCGCAGGTCAAACCCCCGCTGAAGCCTCCAACTACCGCACCACCCCCGATTACGCTGAAACCCTCGCCTATATCGACCGTGTTGCCGCCGCCGCCCCAGGCCAGGTGCGTGTGGAGTCCTTCGGCAAGACCGGCGAGGACCGCGACCTCAAAATAGTCATCGTCTCAAAGGACGGCCAATTCTCGCCCCAGGCCATCCACGCCTCGGGCCGCGTCATCCTGCTTGTGCAAAACGCCATCCATGCTGGCGAAATGGACGGCAAGGACTCCTGCCTCGCACTCTTGCGCGACCTCGTCATCACAAAATCACGCGCCCAGCTTCTGGACCGCGTCGTCCTCGTATTCATCCCCGTTTACAACATCGACGGCCACGAGCGCCGCTCCGCATTCAACCGCATCAACCAGAACGGGCCAAACGAGACGGGCTGGCGTGCCAATGCCACCAACCTAAACCTGAACCGGGACTACGAAAAGGCCGATGCGCCCGAGACCCGCGCTTTTCTCGCGCTCATCAACAAATGGCGCCCGGACTTCTTCGTCGATGACCACGTCACCGACGGCGCCGATTATCAGTACGATGTCACCTTCTCCATCGACGACAGCCCCGCAACCCCGCCGGCCACTGTGGCCTGGGCGCACGCCATCGCACCGCGGATTGCCGATGCCGTCAACAAGACCGGCCACCTGGCCTTCCCCAGCTACATCATGCTCCTTGACGAGGCCGACCCGGCCAAGGGGCTCGCATTCAACGACTTTTCCCCGCGCTTCTCCACCAACCAGCTCGCGCTCAACAACCGCCCCGCCATGCTGGTTGAGATGCACATGCTCAAGGACTACAAGACCCGTGTCACCGGCAACTACGAACTCCTCGTCGCGCTCATGGACACTCTCAATCGCGATGCGCAACAACTCGTTGCCTTGAACGCCGCCGCCGATGCTGCCGCCGCCAGCCTCTCTGCAAACCCGGCAGGCTATGCGCTCACCTTTGCCTGGGATGGCGAGACCGCGCCCGTTCTGTTTCATGGTTACAAATCCACGCGCGAGCCAAGCGAGGTCTCCGGCGCCACCTGGGTTCGCTACACGCATGAGCCTTGGGACCAGGTCGTTCCCATGCGCACCGGGTTCAAAGCCGCCTCCTCCGTCACACTCCCCGCCGGCTACATCATCCCCCAACAGTGGAAGCAGGTCATCGACGTTCTCGCCATCCACGGCGTGGAGATGAAAACCCTCACTGCGGATGCAACCGTCACCGCCGGTCATTACCAATGTGGCGGCTTCGCCTGGCGCGAGCATCCTTATGAAGGACATCACCCACTCTTCAGTGGCGAGTTCGCCCCCACAATCAACAGCAAAACCGCCAGTTGCCAGCTCAGCGACGAAAAAATCAACATCCCCGCCGGTTCCATTCTCGTCCCGCTCAACCAGCGACTGGCCCAGGTAGCCATCCATTGGCTTGAGCCCATGGCCCCCGACTCAGCCATGGGCTGGGGTTTCTTTGACCCCATCTTCGAGCAAAAGGAATACGGCGAGGGCTACGTGCTTGAAAAACTCGCCCGCGAGATGCTGGCCAAAGACCCCGCGCTCAAAGCCGAGTTCGAAGCCCGCCTCAAAAGCGACCCCAAATTCGCAGCCAATCCCTACGCGCGCCTTTCGTTCTTTTACGAGCGCTCTCCCTGGTTCGCCGCCAACCGCATCGGCCAGTACCCGGTGCTGCGCGTCAATTCACTTGACGGACTGCCCGTCCAATAAAAAACGGAGCAGCCGCGTTGCGGCCACTCCGTCCCTCTTGCGGCGCCTCCAACCGCGCCGGCTACTTCTTCATCGGGCAGGTGCGAATGCCCAGCAGCGAGTACAGCGGGCACCACCCCACCAGCGCCGTCATGATCGGCACAATCCCGATCAACCCCACCCAACGGATATTCCCGCTCAAAAAATAAATCAGCGAGAGCAACACGATTCCCATCACAATGCGGATTAC
The DNA here is from genome assembly GCA_021781075.1 of Acidobacteriota bacterium. GTDB lineage: Bacteria > Acidobacteriota > Terriglobia > Terriglobales > Acidobacteriaceae > CAIMNN01. The sequence goes on from JAJXXN010000007.1 coordinate 2,782, forward strand.
CTTGTCCGCCGAACCGACATTCACTGGCATTTTTCCTCCTGTGGCGCTTTTTTTTGAATTTGTCCCGCGTGCTGACTGCAGGGCTTTTATAACTCTACGCCCTGTCAATGCCGCCAGCTAGCTGTAAAACACCTCTACCCCGGCCGTGGCGCTGGCTGTGCGTGCGGCCCACTCTGCACTTCAATGCAAGCCTTCCGCCTGGGCTCGCGCTTCAATCAACTGTGTTTGACGCGTCGCGTGCTGAACTCCAGCAGCGCATAGCCGGGACAGTGCCCCACAAGCCCCGTAAGCAGCGGCAACAGCCCCAGCAGTCCTATCCAGCGCGCATCGCCATGAAGCAGAAACAATAAACTCAACAACGCAAACCCGAGAACAACCCTGAGGAATCGATCCAGTACTCCAACATTCGTCAGCATGACGCAACCTCGATTTGACTTCTATATCTTTTGTCTTTGGCCCACTTGCCTTTGCCCTTGACCG
>JAJXXN010000288.1 GCA_021781075.1 Acidobacteriota bacterium
CAGAAATCCCCAGTGGGCGATATCAGAAAGAATACAGGCGGCCGCAAAAATGCTGCGGCCGCCCTGGTGGAGACCACCAAACAGAAAGTTGAAAGGCCCTGATGCCAACCAGAACACAACATCGACAACACATTCGGAATTGCCTGTTATCAATTACATATTCCGCCGCGGCGCCCATGTCTATGCCGGAAGCGGATTATTCCTTTGTTTTAGCGACATCATGCAAATCCCGCCCCACTCAACACCAAATGAGGAGTGCAACCAACCCGGCGGGTTGAACAATGCAATGAACAGTAAAGCGCAATCCTGCGCAGGATTCCAACACTTCATACCGGCTTCACATCCTGAATAATGAACACGGGAGCACACGCATGAAGATTACCCGGGTTGAAGCCCTTTATCTCCGCCTGCCCGAGGTCAAGGAGCAGTGTGACAGCGGACAGGATGTTTTGATAGTCCGCGTCCACACCGATGCCGGCATCATCGGGATAGGGGAGGTGGATTCGAGCCCGCTCGCGGCCAAAGGCGCAATCGAAGGACCGTTTTCGCACACCATCACCTCGGGACTTGGGGCGCTGCTCATCGGCGAGGACCCGTTTGAAATTGAACGTCTTTGGTACAAGATGTACGAGCAGAACATCTACTCAGGCCGGCGTGGCATCGCCATCCATGCGATGAGCGGCATCGACATGGCGCTATGGGACATCAAGGGCAAGGCGCTCGGCCTGCCGGTGTGGAAGTTGCTTGGCGGCGGCTTCCACAAAAAGATCCGCTGTTATGCAAGCAACCTGTTTGGCCCCACGCCGGCCGCAACACGCGACCTTGCCATGAAGTTCCGCGACCTGGGATTTGATGCGGTGAAATTTGGCTGGCAACCCCTGGGCGAGAGCGAGAAGAAAGACATTGCACTGGTGAGCGCGGCGCGCGAAGGCCTGGGTGATGATTGCGACCTGATGATTGACGCAGGCCTGGTGTACGACGCGAAGACGGCCATCCAACGCGCCCGCGCCTTCAGCGATTACAAGATTTTCTGGCTAGAAGAGCCGCTGCATCCGGACAACTACGAGGGCTATCGCCGCCTTTCAGAGGCGACTGATGTGCGCATAGCAGCCGGCGAAGAAGAGAGCTCGCGGTTGAGCTACCTGGAATTGATGGACAAAGGCAAGATAGACATTGTTCAGGTTGATCTCGCCCGCTGCGGCGGGTTCACCGAGGCGATGAAGATTGCCTCGCTGGCCTGGGACCGCGGTCTTCCGGTTGCAAACCATGGCTTTACAACTTACATCAACGTCGCCGCGGCGCTGCATTGGCTCAACGCGATTCCCAACGCGCTGATTTGCGAGTACGTGGCACAGACCAACACCTCGCTGCGCGATATGCTCACCCGGCAGGATTTTGTTTTTGAGGATGGCTACCTCCGCATGCCCGAGGCGCCGGGGCTTGGCATAGACCTGATTGAGGAAACGGTCAACAAGCTGCGCGTCAGTTGAGCGCAACCTACGGCGGGGCCGGCAAGGAGACACATGCAGAAAAACCAGATCAACCTGACGGGGCGCAGCGCGATTGTGACGGGCGGGGCGCAAGGCATTGGATTTGCGATAGCCGGGCGGTTGCTTGCATCAGGCGCAACGGTTGCCCTTTGGGACCGCGACGCCGAAGAACTCGCCGTAGCCAAAGCCGGGCTTGGGAACCCGGATGCCGTCACCACGCACACGGTTGATGTCACCGATGCCGAGGCGCTTGTGCGGGCGGCAGGCGAGGTGCGCAAACTGCGCGGGGCCATCGACATTCTTGTTGCCAACGCCGGCATTGCCGGTCCCAACCACAAGCTCTGGGAGTACCCACATGCCGAGTGGCTGCGCGTGTGTGAGATCAACCTCATCGGCGTTTACAATTCATGCCGCGCCGTGACGCCGCACATGATTGGGCAGAATTACGGCCGCATCATCAATGTTGCCTCCATTGCCGGCAAAGAGGGCAACCCGAACGCATCGGCATACAGCGCGTCAAAGGCGGGGGTGATTGCACTGACAAAATCACTGGGCAAAGAAACCGCCGAATACAACATTGCCGTAAACTGCATTTCACCGGCCGCGGCGCGTACTCGAATCTTCGACCAGATGAGCGATGAGCACATCCACTACATGCTCGCGAAAATTCCACGCGGGCGTTTTGTGGAGGTGGATGAGGTGGCGGCCATGGTTGCCTGGCTGGCGAGTGAAGAAAATTCGTTCACCACCGGTGCCGTATTTGATTTGAGCGGAGGACGGGCTACCTACTGAAATCAGCCCGATATGGAAGCGGCCGCTTGGTCCCGGTTGCCAGAAGATTGCTTTTCATCAACATTTTTTTTCACAGGGCGAAATCTCTCTCCTGCGCCCCGTTGACCGTGCTGACCACAACCCGGAGAATATAAAGACCAACCAACGTCTCGAGGTTCCAATGTTTGCCTATATTTTTCTGGTTTTGGCAGTCCTTAGCAGAATTCTTCCCCATGCCGGGTGGTTTAACTTTACCGTGGTCGGTGGGGCACTGCTCTTCTTTGGCGCGCGCCGCCCCATGCGCGAAAGCATTTTGCCGGTCGTGGCGTTGATGGCGCTCGACAGCTACCTGACGGTGGTTCAATACGGTTACGGATTCCATTTGGCCGAGTACCTGCCGACCTGGGCTTGGTATTTTGGGATGATCTGGCTGGGCAGCGCGCTCTTGGGGAAGCCCACTTTTCTGCGCGCGGTGGCGGCGATTGTTGCCGGGCCGACGAGCTTTTTCCTGGTTTCAAATTTTGTTGTCTGGGCCACGGGCACAATGTATGCCAAGAGCATTGCCGGGCTGATGAGCTGTTATGCGGCCGGGGTTCCGTTTTATCGCAATGACGTGGCTTCAACCGCGCTCACGGTGGCGATTGCCTTTGGCGCGCCGGCTTTGGCGGGCATGATGAGCCTGAAGGCGGCAACGGCAAAAGCGACCCGCGGCTGATAAGCCGGCGTAAAAATACAGGGCGCGGCCGAGAGGCTGCGCCCTGTTGCTTTTGATGCAGTGTCAGCCGATCTCTCCGCGCTTCTTTTTATTCCGCCACCACCAGGCAAATGCGATTGCGCCAAGAATGAGGGCGATGAGGAAGGCCTTGAGCGAGTGGTGGGCGACGATTGCAACGGCGTCGGGGCCGAGTTTTATCACCAGCAGCGACAAAAGCAACCAGCGCACCATGCGGCCCGCAAAGACCGCGAGCATGAAGGGGAGGATGCGCATTTCAAAGACGCCCGCGCCGAAGACGAAGATTTTCCAGGGGGTCGGCGGCGGAAGCATGGAGGGGACGAGGACCGCCAAAAACTCCTGGCTCTCAAATTTGTCGCGCATTTTTTCCATCTTCTCGCGGCCCATGCGCTTCAACAGAAAAAGTTCGCCGCCGGCGCGTCCAAGTAGAAATGGAACGAGGCCGCCGATGGCCGAGCCTGCGGAGGCCATGAGGCAGACAAGCCAGAAACGGGGCTTGTCGGCCCAGATTGCGCCAGCGAGGATGAGGTCCATGGGTACGGGGATGGACGAGGAATCGAGCACCGCAACGGCGCCAATGCCCCAGATGCCGTACTGCGCCAGCCAGGCGAGCATCTTTGCCAAAAGCAGCTTCCATTTGCCCATCCAACCGGTGGCCAGGGCTGTTTGTGCAATCGAGAAAGGCAATCCGCCGTCCTTTGCGTGGGTTTGCCCGTCTATATAGACAATTCCGGGCGCAATTTTTATTGTACGTGCTGAAGAATGCCACAGCCTTCCGCATACCCCGGATGCGCCGGAAAATGAGAAAATAAATAGGGCAAGCCACAAGCCTGAGCAATCGAGAAGAATGCAATCACTCTTCAATCACAAGAAATCCACCCGCGTCAGGCATACCCCCACACCGGATGAGCCTGTCGTGGAGACGGCCGCTGCGCCGATACTGGGCTCGCATTCGCGTTGGGCCGATTACAACACCTATGAACTGCTGGACATGATCAGCGAGCTTGAGGACGAGCGGCGCTGGTCGCGATTGCGTGAAGGGATATATCTTGCAATATTTATCCACATTCTGATTCTTTCAGCCATCACGTGGATTCCGCGATACATCCTGCATGTGCCGACGGTGATTGACCCGATAGAGGCAATCCAGAAGCGGAACCTGCAGTATCTTGACCTGCCCAACGATGCGCTGACCGTGCCCAAGCCGATAATCCGGCCTGCGCCTGTAAAGCCGCCGCAGGTGGACCAGAAGACGCTGGATCGCCTGCAGGTTGAGCAGCCGGTCAAGATTCCTGAGCCGGAGATGCCAAAACCAGAGCCGCCGAAGGAAGAGGCCGTGGCAACGCCCCCGCCAACGGCACTGCCCGCCACGCCGCAGCCTTCCATGGAGAGCCCCAGGCCGACGGCAGTGCCAGCAAGGCCGAATTTCAACCTCAAGGCGCAGAGCTCGATGGACGAGATGCGCTCGGCGATGCGTGGTTACGGGCCAGGCGAGATGACGAGCCAGCCGCGCGGAAACCGGATGCCGCTGCACCCCGGCGCGGGCGCGGGCGGCGTGCAGATTCTATCTGACACGCAAGGTGTTGATTTCAGCGCGTGGCTGCAGATGTGGCATGATGAAACGCAGCGCACATGGGACCCGCTGATACCGGACGAAGTCAACCCGCCGATCTTGAAGCGTGGGCAGGTAATGATCCGCTTCAAGGTGCTGCCGAACGGGCGCCTGATGGATGGCAGCCTTACCCTGGAGGGCCGCTCCGGTGACACGGCGCTGGATCGGGCGGCATGGGGTGCATTGACCGGCTCCAACTATCCGCCGCTGCCAAGGGATTTCCACGGGCCTTACATCGAACTGCGCGCGCTGTTCATGTACAACATTGCGCCGCAATAATGTGCCGGGCTCCGCATCGTGATTTGATTTTCCCGGTTTGCCGACCAACCCAGCCGCTGAGCATCACCCGCGATTATCCTGCAAGGTGTTCCCCTTTGGCAGTTGAATGCCGTCCTGCTCGAGCAGCGCTTCGTAGATTGGCGTCGGACGCCAATGGCGGGCCAACGCAAAGGCGCTCATGTTGGCAATCATCAAGGGCAGCACGAGCCCATAGCCGCCGGTCATTTCAAAGATGATAAGGATGCTGGTCATGGGTGCGCGGATGATGCCTGCGAAAACCGCGCCCATGCCCACGACGGCGAAGGCGCCGATCGAATCCGTGGAGTGATGAAAGACGCTCACATCAATCCACCCCACGGTGCCGCCGAGCATTGCGCCCATGAAGAGCGAGGGGGCAAAGATGCCGCCCGCGCCGCCGCTTGAGTAGGAGCAGACCGTGGCGGCGAGTTTCAAGACGCAATAGGAGGCCATGGCCACAACAGTGAGAGAGCCCCCGCCGATGAGGGCCAGCGTCAGGGTTGCGTAGGGGTCGCCGGCAATGCCGTTTTGGTGAAAAAAGTAGAAACCCACAACCGCCAGCGCGCCGGTTGCAGCGCCGCCAATGGCCGGTTGCAACCAGGCCGGCACGCGCCGCAAACCGCGGAACCATAGGCGTACACCGAGCAGAGAGTCCGTGAAGGCAATGGAGACAAAAGCCGCAAGAATGCCGAGCAGGGCATAGGAGACCAGGGAACTGGGATGGTCGAGCGAGTATTGCTTGTTGACGTGAAAGACTGGCCCGCTCTCGCTCAAGCCGCGCTCAACCACGGCGGCGAGCGCCGCGGCAACAATAATGCCGGAGAGCATTGTCTGGTCGAGGTCGCCGACAACTTCTTCCAGGGTGAAGGTGATGGCGGCGATGGGTGCATTGAAGGCCGCGGCGATTCCGGCCGCAACGCCCACCGAGGCCATGCGGCGGCAGTTGGCGGCACTCAACCTTGCAGTGCGCGCCAGCCAACTGCTGACGCCGGCGCAGATCTGCACTGTTGGCCCCTCCAACCCCAGCGAGCCGCCTGTGCCAATCTGAATGGAGCAGAGGACGAACTTCCAGAAGGCATCGCGCAGGGGGACAAGCCCAAACCGGTTTGCATAGGCAACTTTGACGAAGGGTATGCCGCTGCCCGCGGCGCGCGGCGCAACGTAGGCAATCCCCAAGCCGCCGAGGATGCCGCCAAACGCGGGAGTCAGGATGGTCCACCAAATCCAACTGGAACCGGGCGCCTGATTGGCCCGGTCAATGGCCAGCATCTCAACCAGCCTGATGGATTTGTGAAAGGTGACCGCGGCAAGCCCACAGGCGCCACCGGACAGGATGGTAAGCAGCAGCAACCGTTGCCGCTGGTTGGGCGCATGGCGCATCAGCCAGACAAGCAGACTCTGATAGAGCCGGTGCAGGATTTGCAAGGCGGCAACACTCCGGTGAAAGGCAAATGACCTTGCTTTAATGATGCCATGAAGCCATGGTTAATGCTTTTCTGTTTGGGCCATGAAGCCGGCCAGGTAATCCTTCCACACCGCCGCCGCCGTGTGCGTGCCATGGCCGCGGGTTTGGTCCGTGATGGGCAGAAGAATAAATTTGCCTTTGGGAATGCGCTTCACCATCTTCTCCGCAATGCCAAGCTCGGGCGGGTTGATGTAATCGTCCGCAGAGTTAATCCACAAAACCGGCGCCTTGATGGTTTCAAGCCTGGGGCCGGGGTCGTAGTTGCGGCTGGCGTTGGTGTAATAGATGAGGTCGTTGGCGTCAACTTCGGCGGTCCGCCGGTCGAGGTAACGGTCGATCCACTGTTCGGCCTCACTGCGGGTGGGCGCCGCCTTTTGCAACTGCAGTGGCGAGAAGCCCATGATCATCCAAAGCTCCATGGCGGTGCGGATGCCGAGTTTCGGCTCGTCGGTGTATTCGCCGCCCTTCCAGGCCGGGTCGTTCTTTACGTTTTCAATGATCAGATAGCGCATCATGCGGTTGCGACCGGCGATTGGGACGGGCAGGCAGGCCAGCGGCACAAGCGCATCCATGACGTCAGGATAGGTTTCTCCCCAGACGAACGATTCCATGCAGCCCATGGAGGTGCCAAGGATGAGGCGAAGGTGGTCGACGCCCATTTGGTCGAGCATCATTTTCTGGCTGCGGACCATGTCGTCGTAATCGTATGCGGGAAAGCGCATGCGCAGGCCGTCGCTCGGTTTGGAGCTTTGCCCGTGTCCGATGTCGTCGGGCAGGATGAGGAAGTATTTCGTGATGTCGAGAGGCGCGCCGGGAATGAAAAGTACATTGGAAAAGATGGGATTGAGCAGGGAGTGGGCGCTGCCGCCGGTGCCGTGGAGGAGCAGGACGGCGTTGTCGACGTGGCCGTTTGCATCGCGGTGGATGGTGCCGAGGGTGAGGTAATGCAGCTTGAGGGTGGGCAGGGATTCCCCGGTGCCAAAGTGAAAATCCTTCAGCTCGACAACGCCATCCGCAGTGGGCCACTTGGCTGGGGTTTGTCCGCAAACAGCCAGTGCACTGGCAAGAGCCAAGGGAAGCAAAACATGCCAATAAATGAATTTCATCTTCAGGGCCTCCGAACCGCAATGAATGGTGGTGCGCGTTGACAGGGATAATACTAATTCAACTTTCATGGTCGTGAATTTCTCATTTTGGAATCAGAAGCCGTTGTGCTGGCTTGGTCCACTTCATTCAGTGCAAAATCGCGGTAAAATTGAAGGTGAGAGCCATGCGCCTTCGCCGTGAAGACACCGGAATGCCGCACACGAAGCGATTTCGCCGTGGCCGCCCAGACCGCGGCCGGGCGGCGCTTGCGCTGTAGCCGCCGCCCCCAATACATTTCAGTTCGCAACCCGCGCCCCGGACGACCAAGCGCGCCTGCTTCCCAGGAAAGGACAATTCCCGATGAACACATTTGACAGCAAGGCCCAACTGAAGGTTGGCGCACGCAACTATGCAATCCACAAACTGCCCGCGCTTGAGGCGCGCGGCTTCAACCTGGCGCGGCTGCCCTTCAGCCTGAAGATTCTGCTTGAGAACCTGTTGCGCCGCGAGGATGGCGTGAATGTTACCGCCGCCGACATCGAGTTCCTCGCCAAGTGGGACGCAAAGGCCGAGCCGAGCCGCGAGATTGCCTACATGCCTGCGCGCGTGCTGATGCAGGATTTCACCGGCGTGCCGGCGGTGGTTGATTTGGCCGCGATGCGCGATGCCATCAAGCAACTGGGCGGCGACGCGGCGCGCGTCAACCCGCTCATCCCCGCCGAGCTGGTGATTGACCACTCCGTGCAGGTGGACGAGTTTGGCACGCCGAAGGCTTATGACCAGAACTCGCTGCTGGAGTTCCAGCGCAACCGCGAGCGATATGCGTTTTTGAAGTGGGGGCAAACGGCCTTCCGCAACTTCAGCGCGGTGCCGCCGGGGATGGGCATCTGCCACCAGGTGAATTTGGAATACCTGGCGCGTGTGGTCTTCACGGCGGAGGCGAACGGCGGGCAGGTTGCGTACCCGGACACGGTGGTGGGCACCGACTCGCATACAACGATGATCAATGGCCTGGGCGTGCTGGGATGGGGCGTGGGCGGCATTGAGGCCGAGGCGGCGATGCTGGGCCAGCCCGTCTCCATGCTGATTCCGCAGGTGGTGGGCTACAAGCTCACCGGCAAGCTGCGCGAGGGCACGACGGCAACGGACCTTGTATTGACGGTGACGCAGGCGCTGCGCAAGCTGGGCGTGGTGGGCAAGTTTGTGGAGTTTTACGGGCCCGGGATTGCGGAGCTTCCCCTGGCCGACCGCGCAACGCTCAGCAACATGGCTCCTGAGTATGGCGCCACCTGCGGCATTTTCCCGGTGGATGCGGAGACGCTCAACTACCTGCGCCTCTCCGGGCGTGATGCCAAACAGATTGCGCTGGTTGAGGCCTATTACAAGGAGCAGGGGCTCTTCCACACGAGCGCTACGCCGGAGGCCGAGTACAGCGCGACGCTGGAGCTTGACCTGGCGACGGTTGAGCCGAGCGTGGCCGGCCCGAAGCGGCCGCAGGACCGCGTGCTGGTGAAGAACGTGGCGGCAAGCTTCAAGGAGCAGTTGCCGTCGCTTTTGGCGCCGACGGCCAAGCCGCTTGGCGCACGCACGGCAGAGGTGTGGAAGGCTGGAACCGCGGTCAGCGAGAACATGAACTCAACGGCGACGGTGAAGGCGCGCTTTGGCGTGGAGGCCGACAAGTACCTTGACCACGGCTCGGTGGTGATTGCCGCAATCACGAGCTGCACCAACACCTCCAATCCATCGGTGATGATAGCGGCGGGAATTTTGGCCAAAAAGGCGGTGGAGAAGGGCTTGAGCGTTCCGCCGTGGGTGAAGACCTCACTGGCGCCGGGCTCGCGCGTGGTGACTGATTACTATGAGCGCGCCGGGTTGCTGCCCTACCTTGAAAAGCTGCGCTTCCATGTGGTCGGCTATGGCTGCACGACGTGCATCGGCAACTCGGGCCCGCTGCCGGAGGATGTATCGTCGTCGATCAACGAGCATGGGCTGGTAGCAGTGAGCGTACTGAGCGGCAACCGCAACTTTGAAGGGCGCGTGAATGTGGATGTGCGCGCGAATTACTTGATGAGCCCGCCGCTGGTGGTGGCCTATGCGCTGGCCGGCAGGATTGGGCACAACTTTGACGCGGAACCACTGGGCACCGACCAGGGCGGCAAGCCGGTTTACCTGCGTGAGATTTGGCCCACACAGGGCGAGGTGGCCGAGGCGATCCGCACCAGCGTGGTGAGTGAGAGTTTCAAGAAGGAGTACGCGACGGTTGCCAAGGGCGATGCGAACTGGCAAGGGCTGAAGTTCCCCGTGGGCGACGTTTATCAGTGGGAGAAGGACTCGACCTATATTCGGCAGGCACCGTATTTTGACGGCATGAAGCTGAAGCCGGAGCCGGTGGAGGAGATTGTGGACGCGCGGGTGCTGGCGGTGTTGGGCGACTCGGTGACGACAGACCACATTTCGCCGGCGGGCAACATCAAGGCGAAGGGGCCGGCGGGGTTGTATCTTGCGCAGCATGGCGTGCCGCAGGCGGAGTTCAACAGCTATGGCGCGCGGCGCGGCAACCAAGAGGGGATGGTGCGCGGCACGTTTGCGAACGTGCGGTTGCGGAACAAATTGGCGCCCGGGACCGAGGGTGGCGTGACGCGGTTGCTGCCCGAGGGCACGGAGATGTCCATCTTCGATGCAAGCGTCAAGTACGCGGAGCGCAATGTGCCGCTGGTGATTTTGGCTGGCAAGGAGTACGGCTCCGGCTCGTCGAGGGATTGGGCGGCGAAGGGGCCGAAGCTTTTGGGCGTGCGCGCGGTGATTGCGGAGAGCTTTGAGCGCATCCACCGGTCGAACCTCGTCGGCATGGGAATTTTGCCGTTGCAGTTTGCCGAAGGCGAGAGTGTTGAGTCGCTTGGGCTGACGGGCGAGGAGGTATTTGACTTCACCGGGTTGAAGCCGATGCTGGCGGCGAAATTTGCCAACGGGCGGACACTGACGGTGAAGGCAAAGGGTGCGGATGGCAAGGTGAAGAGCTTTGACGCCCGTGTGCGCATCGACACGCCGCAGGAAATTGAGTACTACGAGCACGGCGGAATTTTGCAGTATGTGCTGCGGCAACTGGCGACAAAGTAAGATGCCGGCAAGCAGGCTCGGTTTGTATTTTTGAACAGCTGGATCAAACGCGAAAGGCCGCCCCAATCGGGGCGGCCTTTGTTTGCGTGGTAGCGAGGTTAGCGTTTCTCCGAACCTGAATCCACCTCGCCGACGACGTGCAGGCGGAGGAAGTTGGTGGAACCCGATTTGGTCCGCGTGCCGGCGACAATGGCGATGACTTCCTTTGGCCTGACGAAATTTCCCTTGCGCAGCATGGTGTCTGCGGCATCGACCATGGCCTCTGTGGTGTTCATTTTTTGGCACTGGATGGGGCGGGCGCCCCAGAGGAGGTTGAGGCGGTTGATGGTGATGGCGTTGGAGCTGAGTGCGAAGATTGGTGCGGTGGGGTGGAACTTGGAGAGGTGCCGCGCGGTGGCGCCGGACTCGGTGAAGAGTGCAATGCCCTTGAGGTCGAGGTCGCAGGCGGCGTGGGCCGTGGCCTCGCAGATGGTTTCAGCGATGGAAAGGTTGCCTTCATCGTGAAGGTGTACGCGTCGCGGCTGGTCGGCCTTGTCCTCGCGCATGTTTCGTTCGGCCTCGACGACGATGCGGTTCATCATCTGCACGGACTCTAGCGGGTACTTGCCGGCGGCGGATTCACCACTGAGCATGACGGCATCCGTGCCGTCGAAGATGGCGTTGGCGACGTCCGAGGCCTCTGCGCGCGTGGGACGGGGATTCTCAATCATCGATTCAAGCATCTGCGTCGCGGTAATGACTGGCTTGCGGTACTTGGCGGCGTGGCGGATGATTTGCTTTTGCAGCGCGGGGACCTTCTCGGGGGGCATTTCAACACCGAGGTCTCCGCGGGCGACCATGATGCCGTCGGAGGCCTCGAGGATGGCGTCAAGGTGCTCGATGGCCTGCGGCTTTTCGAGTTTTGCGATGATCCAGGTTTCGCCGCCATAGGCGGAGACGCGATTGCGGACGAGGCGAACGTCCTCGGCGGTGCGAACGAAGGAGACGGCGATGGCATCCACGCCGTTCTTGAGCGCGAACTCGAGGTCCTTGTCGTCCTTGTCGGTGAGCGAAGGAACGCGGACGGGAATGCCGGGCAGGTTGATTCCCTTGTTTTCACCCAGCATGCCGCCGTTGATGATCTTGCAGACCACATCGCCGCCGATGACTTCGAGGACGCTCAGTTCGATCAGGCCGTCGGAGAGAAGTATGCGGGAGCCTTCCTCGACGTTTTCTGCAAGGGTCTTGAATGTGGTCCCGACAATCTCCGCCGTGCCCTCGATTTCGCGCGGCGTGATGGTGAGTTGCCTACCGGCCTCCAGATGGACGGGCTGATGGTTGACAAGCTTGGCGGTGCGGATCTTCGGCCCCTGCAGGTCGCCGAGAATACAGTGGGTATGGCCCTCCTCGCTGCTGACGCGACGGATGAGTTGAATCAGTGCCAATTTTTCGTCGTGGGTTCCGTGCGAGAAATTCAGGCGGAAGACATCAACGCCGGCACGCACCAGTTTGCGCAGCATTTCTTCAGTATTGGAGGCCGGGCCGATGGTGGCGACAATTTTTGCGCGTCGAGAAAGGTTCAAATCACCGGCAGGCGCGGTGGCAGTGGACATCAGGCAGCTCCGGAAGAGTGAAATTGGATTGAAGTGTCGAGCGTTCGATGACTTGATTGCTTTCTATTGTACACGCGAATTGAATTCAAACCTGTGATGGAACAGCCAGACTAGAGACCACGGCAGTAGGATTTATTCACTTTTAACCGGACAAAAGGATATTCCCATTTTAAAGCGGCAGAATTGGCAGGCATGCGCGCTGGGGTAGTGATACGAGCACTGTGACAGGCGGAAGCACATGCTGGCAGCAGAGAACGAGGCGGGGCCGCCCAAGGCCATTGCAACCGATTACTCGGCGACAGAAAGCCAGGGGCGGCGCTGGAGGAAGGATGGTGAATCAGTAGCCGGCAGGCGGCGCGCCATTGCGATAGACAGCCTGATACCCTGCGCGGAAACCGTGCCTGTAATCCTCAATGAAGGGGGGTTCGACGGGAGGACGGCGGAAGCGTGGATGCCTGTTGACGTCAGGGGGCAGGCCGGCATTGATGTCGCGGCGTGCGGCAACGACACCGTTGTGATAGGCCTGTTGGGCTACCTGGGAGAATTCCGAGGGCGGCGGCGGGGGCTCATAGACAACCACGGTGCGATGCGCGCAACCAGCCAAGGCAAGCGGTGCAAGCAGTACTGCAAGCAGAAGAATCTTTTTCATGGTGAACCTCTTGGGTTTGGGTATGATTGCCGGGCGAACTGCCGCCGGCGCTCACCCATGCAAACACGGGGAGAGGGGAAAAGTTGCAAAGCCACCTTTGAGATTGTCCGCAACCATACAAACTAATGTGGATTCAGGGGTATGTTGTTGCGCTCACGGTAGATGACGCCATTGAATTCCGCGCCGAGGAGGAAGCTGAAGGAGGAGATGTAAAGCCAGACCATGGTGGCGATGCTGGCGCCGAGAGAGCCGTAGACGAGGGAGTAAGCAGCGACGCGGTTGACGTACCAGCCGAAGAGAAGCGTGACTGGGAACCAGAGGAAGGTGGCGGTGAGAGCACCGGGGAGCACGTGCTTCCAGTGCTCCTTGTGGTG
>JAJXXN010000295.1 GCA_021781075.1 Acidobacteriota bacterium
GAGCTTTGCCCGAAGCCTTCGCCAACGGCGAGGATTTCAGCCGTCTGCACGTTGATGAGCCGCGCGTTGATGCGGACGTTGGCCTTGGAGTTTGAGTGGCCGATGCCGCCCAGGCCGAAGCCGCCCAGGCGCTCGCCGATGCCGCCGGTGTTGAAGCCCTTCTTCTCATTGCCGAACTCGGTGATGGTGCCGATGAGGATGGCGTCAACGTTGAGGATTTTTCCGAGCTTGGCCGCGGTGGAGGGGTCGGCGCGGTCGGAGTTGGAGAAGTTCTGCTCGTTGAGCACCTTGTCGAGGGCGCTGCGCTCGATGAGCGAGTAGGTGCCGTCATTGACCAGGTCGTTGACGAGGAGTTCCGAGATGCCCTTGCCGACATCCACATCCTGGCCGAAGATCTGGTCCACGTAACTTTGCACGGTGCCGTAGTCAAAATCGAGCACTGCGATGCGGGGCTTGCGCGGGGCCTGGGCGTTTGTGGTGGAAGGGATTGCGGCAACCAGCATCCCCAGGGCAGCGGCGGCGGCGGCGATGATATTCCTAGTTTTCATCAGTGTTCCTTGCGGTAAAAATTACCAGTTTGAAGCTTCCCCCCTTGGAGAGGCGGTGTCAAGTGAAATTCCTCGGGAAAACCGGGTTTGGCGCTGTGGATGAAATGGCCGCCCAAATGATGGAACGGTCCCCGGAATATTGCTGGATTGAAGGGTGAAAAATGGCTTCATTCAGGCCTTGGTTTACTTTTATTGTCGCGAGGTGAGGTGGGCGAGGAACCGCTGTGATAGCTGGACCAGTCTTGCAACTGCACTGGTATCAGTGCGATTCATCGGGTGGCATTTGCCCCATGCGCCCCACTGTGCTAACCTTTAATTCTGTGCCGCAAGGCTCAGGCGTCAGTGTGCCTGATGGTTTGTGTCATGGATGCTTCCGCGCGGGTGGGTAACGCCCAGGTGGATGGGCTGGCGTAGCTCAGCTGGTAGAGCATCTGATTTGTAATCAGAGGGTCGGGGGTTCAAATCCCTTCGCCAGCTCCACAAAGGTGACCGTACCAGTTGCCGGTGGCAGTGAAAATTTTGTCCTCTCCTCCGCGGTGAATCCCCAGGGGTTTGCGCACACCGAAAGCGAGCCGGAGAACAGGCCGGCAAGAGCGGAGCGCGCAGCAAATTGGGCGTCGGGAACGGTTTGGAGGGGAAGCAGTTTGGGCACAGGTGGCCGAGTGGTTAATGGCAGCAGACTGTAAATCTGCCGCTCTTTGGAGCTACGGAGGTTCGAATCCTCCCCTGTGCACCACTCAAGTTTTGGTTTTGCCACTGCATTGAACGAGGAGTTGCGCAGCGATGAACAAGCGCTTCCGGGTGGCAATGGTTTTATATGCCGTGCTTGGTGTACTGGCATGGTATACGCTGGGCGATGATGCCATTATTGTCCTGCACCGGCAGGTGGAACTGAGATGGATTCCACTGCTGTTGATAGCGAGTTTCGCGCTGCGCACGGTTCTGGCCATGAAGGCGGAGAAGATCCGGCGGGGCGAGTAGAAGTCAGGTTGGGTGAGCGGCGGTTTTTTTGCAATGCCAGATTCATCCGCGGGCTGATGTAGCTCAGTTGGTAGAGCACTCCCTTGGTAAGGGAGAGGTCACCGGTTCAATCCCGGTCATCAGCTCCAGAATTTTGATGGAATGGCGGGAGTAACTCAGTGGTAGAGTCACAGCCTTCCAAGCTGTTGGTCGCGGGTTCGATTCCCGTCTCCCGCTCCAAGTTGCAGGGAGTGCAAGGGTAGAGCGCATGTTTGAGCAGGTGCAGATCGAAGTACAGGATTCGGAGCGCTTCGAAAGGATTCAAGAGCGCCTGAAGGTGGCATTTTCATCGGCAGAGGTTGAAGTTTACCTGAATCGTGTTCGCCGCTCGGGGTTGAAGGTGCGTGATTTTGAGGCAATCTTGAAGCGCGGATTGTTGGGCAAGGCAGCCGAGACGGATTATGCCGCGTTGCCGGTCAGCGACCAGGCCCTGACGCGAGAGAGCTACCTGGCCCGGCTGGAGAAGGTGGAGTTCAAGCTCCGCCAGCGGTATGCGAAGATTTACGCGTACTACTGAGCGGACATGAGGTAGTTTGCAGTAGGCAGTCGATTTTTGACATTGAATTGAGAGGAACCTGTTATGGCGAAGGAAAAATTTGATCGTTCGAAACCGCACGTGAACGTGGGAACGATCGGGCATATTGACCACGGCAAGACGACGTTGACGGCCGCGATCACGAAGGTGTTGTCGAAGCACAACCCGAAGATCGCCTTCCGTTCGTTTGATTCGATTGACAACGCCCCCGAGGAGCGTGAGCGCGGCATCACGATTGCGACGGCGCACGTGGAGTATGAGACGCCGAACCGGCACTACGCGCACGTGGATTGCCCGGGCCACGCGGACTACATCAAGAACATGATCACGGGTGCCGCGCAGATGGACGGCGCGATCCTTGTGGTGGCGGCGACCGACGGCCCGATGCCGCAGACCAAGGAGCACGTGTTGCTCGCCCGCCAGGTTGGCGTGCCTTACATCTGCGTGTTTTTGAACAAGTGCGACGCGGTGGAGGATGCGGAGCTGATCGACCTGGTGGAGATGGAAGTTCGCGAGCTGCTCTCGAAGTACCAGTTCCCGGGCGACGATGTACCGGTGATCCGCGGTTCCGCGCTTGGCGCGTTGAACGGCGAGGCGCAGTGGGAGGCGAAGATCGACGAGCTGATGGAGGCCGTGGACAAGAATGTCCCGCTTCCGGCGCGCATGGTCGACCTTCCTTTCCTGATGCCGATCGAGGACATTTTCTCGATCTCGGGCCGTGGCACGGTGGTGACGGGGCGCATAGAGCGCGGCAAGGTGAAGGTGGGCGAGGAAGTGGAGATTGTGGGCTTCCGCGAGACCCGGAAGACGGTTGTCACGGGCGTGGAGATGTTCAAGAAGCAATTGGACGAGGGCCTGGCTGGCGACAACGCGGGTCTTCTTCTGCGCGGCATCCCGAAGGAGGACGTGGAGCGCGGGATGGTTCTGGCGAAGACCGGATCGATCACGCCGCACACCAAGTTCAAGGGCGAGGTGTACGTGCTGTCGAAGGAGGAGGGCGGGCGCCACACGCCGTTCTTCAAGGGCTATCGCCCGCAGTTCTACTTCCGCACGACGGACGTGACGGGCGTGGCGGAGTTGCCGGCTGGCGTTGAGATGGTGATGCCGGGCGACAACGTGCAGCTCGAAGTGGAGCTGATTACGCCGGTGGCGATGGAAAAGGGCCTGCGCTTTGCGATCCGCGAGGGCGGGCGCACGGTGGGCGCGGGCACGATCAGCGAGATCATCAAGTAAGAGCGGGGATCAGCAGCCAGGGCCCGGGGTTCAGGCAATGCAACGGGAAGGCGGGAGCCGGAACCAAGCAAGGAATGAACTGAACCCCGAACCCTAAGCCCTGAAACAGAAGGATTGGAAAAATGCGCGAAATCATCACACTGCAGTGCACTGAGTGCAAGGAACGGAACTACTCAACGACGAAGAACAAAAAGACGATGACCAAGCGTCTTGAGATGTCGAAGTTCTGCAACCGTTGCCGCAAGCACCAGCCGCACAAGGAAACAAAGTAAGAGCGGCCTCTGGCTCCCAGCCACCAGCTTCCAGCTATTCTTTCGGTAAGGTAGGGATTTTGCCCACTCCCGAGGATAAGCTGGAAGCTGGCAGCCAAAAGCCGGTAGCTGTTTTAGGGGCGTAAGCTCAACGGTTAAACTGTCGGTCTCCAAAACCGAACTTGGGGGTTCGAATCCCTCCGCCCCTGCCAGTTCAAGAAGCGCGCGAGCGCCAGACGCCCGCGCCAGACAGGAAGAAGCAAAATGGCCAATGCAGCCAATGAAGGGAACACGAACGCAGTTGCCGGCAAGTGGGGTGAGTTCACCTCATTTTTAAGCGACGTGCGCGGCGAAGTCCGGAAGGTCGTCTTCCCTTCGCGCAAGGAAGTCGAGTCAACTACGACAGTAGTCGTCATTGCAGTGCTGCTTTTCGGCATCTTCTTTTTTCTGGCCGACAGCATCTTCTCCGTTGCACTGAAGGCATTGCTGCACAAACTTTCCGGTTCGCAGTAAGCTACGGCAAACGCCCGGCCGCCAGAACCAGCGCCGCGGTGGAAGTGAGACAGACATGACAGAAGAGTTGGGACAACCCGAGACCCCGATTGGTGCCGAGCCGGTTGAGCCTTCAGCCGAAGGCGTCACAGCGGCGGCCGATGCCATTGTGCCCGCAGCGGAGAACGCAAATTTCCGCTGGTACATACTGCACGCCTACTCGGGTTTTGAGCGCAAGGTGAAGGAGTCGATCCTCAGCCGTGTGCAGGCGTTCGGCCTTGAGAAGAAGATCGGCGACGTGGTCATCCCGACGGAGAAGGTCACCGAGATTTACAACAACAAAAAGCGCACGGTGGAGCGGGTCTTCATACCTGGGTATGTGCTGATCCTGATGGAGCTGGACAACCAGCTTTGGCACGTGCTGAAGGAGACGCCCAAGGTGACCGGCTTTTTGGGCACCGGCGACAAGCCTGTTGCGCTGACCGAGGACGAGATTCGCTCGCTGCTGAACCGCAGTGAGACGACGCGGGAAAAACCGCGGCAGAAGATCAAGTTTGAGAAGAACGAGTCCGTGCGCATCACCGACGGGCCATTTGCTAACTTCAACGGTGTGGTGGACGAGGTGAACGAGGATCGCGAGACCCTCAAGGTGATGGTCACCATCTTCGGACGCTCCACGCCGGTTGAGCTGGAGTTCAGCAAAGTTGAAAAGATTGCGTAGTGCAGCCCCGTTTGGAGCCTTCAGCTTCTAGCCGGATTCATTTCTAGTTGATTCCGGTTGAATGCAAAGGCGGGTGCGGTACGACCAAAAATTGAAAGCAAGCAGTGACCCGGCCCCCGGCAACTAGAAGCCGGAAACCGGTTCCAAAGGACCCAACAATGGCAACAACGAAAAAAGTATCAACGTATGTGAAGCTCCAGATAGAGGCAGGCAAGGCCAACCCGGCGCCCCCGGTGGGCCCCGCGCTCGGCCAGGCGCAGGTCAACATCATGGAGTTTTGCAAGCAGTTCAACGCGCGTACGCAGAACAAGGAGATGGCGGGCCTCATCATCCCGGTTGTCATCACCGTGTATGCCGACCGCAGCTTCACCTTCATCACCAAGACGCCGCCGGCTTCGATTCTGCTGTTGAAGGCGGCTGGATTGCAGAAGGGCTCGGGCGTGCCGAACAAGGACAAGGTGGGCAAGGTGACCGAGGCGCAGGTGCGCGAGATCGCCACGCAGAAGATGCCCGACTTGAACGCGGCCAGCGTCGAGACAGCGATGAAGAGCATCAAGGGCACGGCGCGGTCGATGGGGATCGAAGTGGTGTAACGACAAAACCCAGCCAGCAGGTTTCAGTGCCCCAGGCTTCATTCAGAAGCCTGGGGCACAAAGTTTTTCAAGCCCGGTGAATTGGAGGGCGCGGGTTTTTCTGGCCGGCTGAGCACAGAATAAAAAGATGAACAAACTTGAACGGCCCTCCTCAGCGGAGGGCCGTCGTCCTTGAGCCTCATCGGGCTTTGCGTTGCCTCTCACGAAGGAGAGGATGTGCCAAAGCCCGTCATCGGTCTTCCGGCAGGTGCCGGCTTCACTTTAGGCTTCGGCGGCTTCTTGGTTTCCTTCTTGCCTCTGTCTTTGTTTCCCATGCCGAACAGTCTGCCACAAAGACGCACGGTTTGTGTAATGATTTTTTTTGACCCATGGAACCGGAGGCGCAGGGCGCGCGTACTTCTGTGTGTAAGGAATTTTCGCAGAAGGAGGATGTTATGAAAAGGCTGGTATTCGAAATCTTCTTTGCCGTGCTGCTTTCAGCAGGTTATTTTTCAGCCATTGCGTCGCTTGCCTGATTCACCAGGCCAGCATGGTTGAAGGCTTCACCCCTTCGATCCGCATCTCGCCGAGCTCACCGTCCCCGGGAAATGAGAGCTCACGAAACTCGGCGGGATGGCAACCCTAACAATCGATGAAGTTGATCCGGCTTTTGTAGCCGAGTGCCGCAAGGCGTTGCAGAATCATTCCACGTTCGGTAAACAATCCAATCCAATTTAATTCAATTGACCATTCCCGGTCTTGTCCACTGCCTTGGGGCAGCAGCACAGCCGCCGTGCTCGGCTACAATCAACAGCAATGTTGAAAACTTCAAGGAGTTGGCCGCCGGTTGGCGCGGCAATTGTTGCGCTTGCGGCGGGCGCATTTGTATTTTGGCAGAACACGCGCGTTGCGGTGCTGTGGGACCTGGGTTACCTGCTGGATACCGCCTGGCGCATCACACTGGGGCAAATGCCTTACCGTGATTTTCCCTTTGCCCATGCGCCGCTGACCTTTTTAACGCAGGCCGTGCTGATCCATTTCTTCGGACGCGCATACATTGCCACCATTCTTTACGCGGCTGCGGCCGGCGGTTTGGGCGTTTGGTTGAGCTGGCTGATCCTGCGACGCATTGCGGCGAACCAGTGGCTTGCGCTTGCGCTCACCGCGCCGCTGGTTTTTCTCAACACACAGGCGGTTTATCCGCATCCGATTTACGACACGGATTGCGTGCTCGCGGTGCTCTTTGCGCTTTGGCTGCTGGCGCGCATGGCGGAGCGGGAAAATGCGGGATGGATTGAAGGCGCAATTGCCGGTGCGTCGGCCACGTTGCCGATTTTTTACAAGCAGAACATCGGGCTTGCCTTTGCCTTCACCGTGGGCGTGGCGGCGCTTGTGCTGTCAGCAAGGGCAAAGGAGCGGAAAAAAGCCCTTGGCATTCTCATTGGAATGATTGCCGCTTTGCTTGTCGCCGTGGCAATCCTCGGCGCAACCTGCGGAGCGGGGAATTATTTTCACTGGACTGTTGAATTTGCCGCGGCGCGCCGGATGCCGGGCCTCGCGTCAATTGCCGCCATCTATCAGACGCCGCTGCTCTACTGGGGGCTGCCGGTCGCGCTCGTTGGCTGGGTGCTGCTGCGGACGCGTCTGTCCAAACTCATCGGCCGCGGGCTGCTCGCCGCGCCGTTTCTTTGGAGCCTCTGGCTGGTGCTTGCGAGCGAGGATGCGGCGGACAAGACCGACGCGTTTCTTGCGCTCTGGCCGCTTGTTCTTGTCCTGGCCGCGCTCGTCGCGCTCGCCGAACTCCGCCGCGGCCTGACGCTGCAACGGTTTGTGCCATTTTTTATTCTCGCCGCGATTCACGGGGCATTTATGTCGCAACAGCTCTGGGGATCGACGTATGCTCTTTGGCCGCTGCTGATGCTGCTTGTCGCGGTTGCCATTGGGGCACTGCCAGCCGCGGCGCGCTGGGCGGGCGCCGCGCTCACGGCCGCGGTTTCAATGGTATTTTTAACCTGCGGCTGCGTGTACTCCACCAGCCTTGAGCGGCTGAGTTATATCGACATGCCCGAGGGCTCGCCGCCGGTGCGTTCGACATTGCCGGCGCTTCACGGCATGGCCACGCCGGGGGATTACCTGGGAAATTTTGAAGGGATGGTTGCGTGGACGGATCAGAATATTCCGCAGGGTGAGGCGTTGTTGATGATGCCCGGCGAGGACCCGTTTTATTATGCAACGGGCCGTGTGCCGCTATTTCCGGTGACGATGATGGACCCGGCGACAGACCCGTACACGGCCGGGGAGCTGATGGCGGCGGCGCGGCGGCGCGGGGTGCGGTGGGTGATTGTGAAGACGAGCTTGCAGTCGCGGGAGAACCCGATGCCGGAGCACGATGCGACGATGAGGATTTTGGAGCGGGAGTTCCGGGTGGTGAAGGAGTTGAGGGGGTATGAGGTATGGGAGCGGGTTAATGGAGATTGTAAAGAGGCAAGTGATTGTGTCATCAGCTTCGCACTATAATAGGTGCAAATCTCTGATCTTTATCAGATAAGCTGAACGTCAAGTTGCCTTTTCCACAGTTCTCGCCTACAATTTGTTTATGCGTCCTCTTGTACGGGGGAATCCCTGTCTCAAGAGGCCATCGAAAATACCACGGCTGTTGGGCGTGTTCGAAGCGGCGCGAATCGAGTGCCGAGTCCACGTTCCCCGACGAGGGGCTGGCATCGAGCGGTGGGAGATGAGGACAGAGGAATGGCAAGAAAAGCCAGCAAGAATATTGCGAAGGCGCGCGCCGCGGTTGAATCGCGCCCCTATCACCTGGATGAGGCAGTTGGCCTATTACAGAAGGTGAAGTACGCGAAGTTTGACGAGACGGTTGATTTGACGCTTCGTTTGGGCGTTGACACGCGTCACGCCGACCAGATGGTTCGTGGCACGGTTGTATTGCCGCACGGTCTGGGCAAGACAAAGACCGTGGCGGTGATTGCGACCGGCGACCGGCAGAAGGAAGCGCAGGCCGCGGGAGCGGATTTTGTGGGCGGCGAGGAGATGGTCGAGAGGATCCAGAAAGAGGGTTGGACCGCCTTTGACGCGCTGATTGCTACGCCGGACATGATGAAGTCGGTGGGCCGCCTGGGCAAGGTGCTCGGTCCCAAGGGCCTGATGCCGAACCCGAAGACGGGGACGGTGACGCTGGAAGTGGCCGATGCGGTGAAGGAGATCAAGGCCGGCAAGATCGAGTTCCGCGCGGACAAGACGAGCCTGGTACACGTGCCGGTGGGCAAGATCAGCTTCCCGAGCGAGAAGCTGGTGGAGAATGCCACGACGGTGATTGCGTCGATTGTGCGCGCCAAGCCCGCGGCGGCGAAGGGCAAGTACATCAAGAGCGCGACGTTGAGCTCGACGATGGGCCCGGGCGTGCCGCTGGATGCGGCGCAGCATGAGGCGGCGCACAAGGCGTAACGCGCCAGGCCTTGCAGACATCAAATTATTTGTTCAACCTTAAGGATGCGGCCACAGGCCGCATTGGCGCCCTCGGAAAGACGGAAGCAGGGGCGGGGAGTGTGAGAAGTGGCGATTTCAAAGGCGAAGAAAAACGAGAAGGTTGCGCTGCTGACCAGTGAGTTTACCGGGTCAACGACAGCGATCATTGGCACGTTTAACAAGCTGACGGTGGCGCAGGACTACAGCCTGCGCAAGGCGATCCGCGAGGCGGGTGGCAAGTATCGCGTGCTGAAGAACAAGCTGGCGGCGAAGGCGAGCGAGGGGATGGAGATTGCGCCCGCGCTCAAGGGCTTGAAAGGCGTCAACGCGGTGGCCTTTACCGCTGGCGACCCGGTGGCGCTGGCCAAGGTCTTCTCGAAGTGGGTGGATGAGAATGCCGAGTTCCAGTTCAAGCTGGGGATTGTGGATGGCAAGCTGCTGAATGTGGCTGACATCAAGACGCTGGCGACGATGCCGGGCAAGGAAGAGATCTTCTCAAAGCTGCTTTACCTGATCAATGCGCCGGCGCAGCGTTTGGCGACAGTGATCAATGCAGCGGGCCGCGACCTTGCGGTGGTCATCAGCCAAGGCGTGGAAAAGCAAAAGTTTGCCGGCGCGGCTTAAGCCGTGCGGCGCGCGCCGGGCAGGATGCGGCGCGGATGGAACGAAATTACGCAGGAGAACCAGCCGAAGGGGCGCTTGTCTGGGCGCATCGGAAACCTTGATGGCTGGGTCAATGGCGGCGGGACAAAAATTCATTCAGTAGGAAACGGAGAAAAACCATGGCGGATATCGCTCAGTTGAAGGAACAGATTGTTGGCCTCAGCCTTCTTGAGGCTGCAGCCCTTGTCAAGGAACTCGAAGAGACGCTCGGCGTCTCGGCAGCGGCGGCGGCGCCGGTAATGGTTGCGGCTGCTGGTGGTGGTGCTGCGGCCGCGGTTGAGGAGCAGACCGAGTTCGCGGTCATCCTGAAGGATGGCGGCGCGAACAAGATCAACACCATCAAGGCGGTTCGTGAAGTGACCGCGCTTGGCCTGAAGGAAGCCAAGGACCTGGTGGATGGCGCGCCGAAGCCGCTCAAGGAAGGCGTGAGTAAGGAAGAGGCCGAGTCGATCAAGAAGAAGTTCGACGGCGTCGCAACCATCGAAATCAAGTAGCACCCGGGTTGAACTCTCGCGAGGGGCGCGCTATCATAAAGGATGCGCGTCCTTCCGGTCATCTTTTCTTAGGGGAGTTGGCTGAAATGCGAGGGTACGTTAGCGGGGGCTATTTGCAGGTGGAGCAAATTGCAGCCTGGCGGCGAATTGCCGTTTGCGTTGTGTGTGCTTCAAGTGATTGAAACCATGGAGTTTGGTGAGGCTCTGGTGGTTTGGCTGATGGACAGGCGTTTCGCGGCGGGTCAGGCTGTGGGATCGGCGGGCAGGATCGTTAAGGAAATTCAGAACCCGGCAGGGAGCTAAAGCTCAGCGCTTCGCTCGTGAGGCAACGTGTCCTCGCGGGCTGTTTGTGCGTTAGCACGAGTCCGGGGTGGCAATTCAGCCACTGGATTTTTGGGAATAAATCGTAGTCGCACCAACCGGGTAAACAGGGCCTTTGTTGGTCCCACCCGGAAGAATCGACCCGATTCTCATTTACTACGCGCAGACTGGTTCAACTGTCAAGCCGCAGCGATGAAATTTTAGTAACTCACCAGTTGGGCCTTCACAAACGGCGAGCCTGTGGCAGTGGCATTGGGCGAGCAGGTGAGGGACGAGTGGAAGTCATTCAGTAGATGGGCGGCACGGGTTTCAGCCGCCGACCCGGGATCAGCCGCAACGCAGGCGGCAGGGACCCGGGAAAGATGAGGCCCAGGAGCGAAGCATGCAGAACGAGAAGCGCGCAATCCGCAGCCGGCTCGATTTTTCGAAGATTCCGACCGCAACCCGCATTCCCAACCTGATTGAAGTGCAGCGACGTTCGTATGAGCGATTTCTGCAGATGGACAAGCTGCCGAATGAGCGTGACGACTCGGGCTTGCAATCGGTGTTTACCTCGGTATTTCCGATTACGGATTTCCGCGGCATCTCGCAATTGGACTTTGTGGATTTTTCAATTGGCAACTGGGAGTGCAAGTGCGGCCACCTGAAGGGGCTGCACCACCTGCGCACGGCCTGCGTCTCGTGCGGCGCGATGGTGATAACGGACCCGTTCCACCCGGGCGAAGTCCTTTGCGCCAAGTGCGGCACCTACAACAAGAACACGCCCGACTTCTGCAACAAGTGCGGCGACCCGGTTGGCCTGCAGTTGAAGTATGACCAGCAGGAGTGCGAGGAGCGCGGGATGACCTTCAGCGCGCCGTTGAAGGTGACAGTCCGGCTGACGATTTATGACAAGGACCCGGAGACAGGCAACAAGACGATCCGCGACATCAAGGAACAGGAGGTGTTTTTCGGCGACATCCCGCTGATGACGCCGAATGGCACGTTCATTGTGAACGGCACGGAGCGCGTGATTGTTTCGCAGTTGCACCGGTCGCCGGGCGTATTTTTTGAGACGGCGAACAACCGCACGTACTTCCTCGGCAAGATCATTCCCTACCGCGGCTCGTGGGTTGAATTTGAGTACGACCAGAAGAACACGCTTTATGTCCGCATCGACAGGAAGCGCAAGTTTCTGGGCACGATCTTCCTGCGCGCGCTTGGGCTTCGCTCGGACGAGGAGATTTTGAAGACCTTCTACACGGTTGACAAGCTCAACGTGGTGGACGGGAAGCTGGAGTGGGTTGTGCCGCAGGAGGCGCAATCCGCGACGCACCTGGTTGGCGCCCGCCCGGCCGAGGCGATCACGCACAAGGGCGAGGAGCTTTTGCACGCGGGGCGCAAGATCACAGCGCACACGCTCAAGGGCATCCGCGCAGCCGGGATCCAGAAGATCAGGATTGAACCGGCCGAGCTGGATGGCGCGATGACGGCTGCAGACGTGGTGGACCGCGAAAGCGGAGAAGTGGTTGTTGAGGCGAACACGGAGCTGACCGCCGACCGCCTGCACAAGGTGATCGCGAGCAGCGCGACGAGCTTTGAGGTCTTCTTCCCGGAGCGCGACGATGTGGGCAACATCATCACGAACACTCTCCGGCGCGACACGATCCACAAGCCGGAAGAGGCATTGATTGAGATTTACCGCAAGCTTCGCCCGGGGGACCCGCCGACGCTTGACACGGCGACCGCGCTCTTCGAGGGCATGTTCTTTGACGCGCGCAAGTATGATTTCTCCCGCGTGGGGCGCCTGAAGTTCAACATCAAGCTGTATGAGAACCAGGACGCGACCGAGCTGGACAAGCGCACGCTGACGCCCGAGGATTTCTACTCCACGATCAGGTACCTGCTCAAGCTGCGCAAGAACATCGGCGTGGTGGACGACATTGACCACCTTGGGAACCGCCGCGTGCGTGCGGTGGGCGAGTTGATGGAGAACCAGTTCCGGATCGGCCTTGTGCGCATGGAGCGCGCCATCAAGGAAAAGATGAGCGTGTACCAGGAGCTGAACACGGCGATGCCGCACGACCTGATCAACGCCAAGCCGGTGATGGCGGCGATCCGCGAGTTCTTCGGGTCCTCGCAGCTTTCGCAGTTCATGGACCAGACGAACCCGCTTTCGGAGATCACGCACAAGCGGCGCCTGTCGGCGCTTGGGCCGGGTGGCTTGAGCCGCGAGCGCGCGGGCTTTGAGGTGCGCGACGTGCACCCGACGCACTACGGGCGCATCTGCCCGATTGAGACGCCGGAAGGGCCGAACATCGGCCTGATCAGCTCGTTGAGCTGCTTTGCGCGCATCAATGAGTACGGATTCATCGAGTCGCCCTACCGCAAGGTGAAGGACGCGCGCATTTTGGACTACGTTGAAGTGGTGAATGCGGGCGAAAGCGGTTTCCGTGTCGGCGACCGGATTGAAAAGGAAGAGGCCAAGGCGCTTGACGCCAAGCTGCGGCGGGAGAAGAAGCGCGGGTTGGAAGTGATTCCGTCGAGCTTTTACCTCTCGGCGTGGGAAGAGGACCGTCACACGATCGCGCAGGCGAACATTGAGTTCAATGCGGACGGCGTCATCACCGAGGACCTGGTCAATGCACGCCGGCAGGGCAACTTTGTGCTGGTGAACAAGAGCGAGGTGGATTACATCGACGTGAGCCCGAAGCAACTGGTCTCGGTTGCGGCCTCCCTTGTCCCGTTCCTGGAGCATGACGACGCGAACCGCGCACTGATGGGCGCGAACATGCAGCGCCAGTCGGTTCCCTTGCTGGTGGCCGA
>JAJXXN010000222.1 GCA_021781075.1 Acidobacteriota bacterium
CGGCGGGCAAGTGGATCGACGAGGCGAATATCGAGTTCGCCATGAACGAATCCGATGCTTATGCGCTGGAAGAGGCGCTACAACTGAAAGAGAAAAATGGCGGCGAGGTCATTGTGCTCACCGCCGGCCCGGAACGGGTGGGTCCGACGGTGCGCGAAGCCTTGGCCAAGGGCGCCGACCGGGCCATCCATGTTGAATGCAATGACCTCGGCGCCCGCGATGCATTGGGGGTAGCCGGGCTTTTGGCAGCGGCCATTACGCCGGAAAACCCCGACCTGGTGCTCACTGGCCTGCAGTCGGATGACCTTGGCCTCGGCCAAACGGGCGTGATTCTCGCCGAGCTTTTGAATCGGCCACACTCGACGCTGGTGCTTGGCGTGGAAAAGACCGATGGAGGCATCAAGGTGAAGCGCGAACTGGAGGACGGTTGGTCGCAGTTCATTGAGCTGCCGTTGCCCGCGGTGCTCACCATTCAATCCGGCGGCAACAAACTGCGCTATGCCACGTTGATGGGGATTAAAAAGGCAAAGAGCAAGGAGATGAAACCGCTCAAGGCCGCCGAGCTGGGCGTGGATTCCGTGCCCGTTCTTACCTTGGAGCGCGTCACCCTGCCACAAAAGCAAAAGTCCACCCAGATTCTCGGCGGCACTGCCAAGGAAGCCGCTGCCGCGCTCGCGGAAAAACTCAAATTCGAGGTGCGTGTGCTATGAGCAAAGTACTTGTGGTAATCGAAATTGGCCGCGATGGAAAGCTTGCCCGCATCAACTGGGAGGCACTTGCGGCAGGCTTTCAACTTGGCAAACTCACCGGCTCCACGGTGGAAGCGGCCGTGCTCGGCGCATCGACCGGGCCGGTTGCGGCGGATATCGCATCCAAAGCGCTCGCCACCGTGCACTGCGTGGAGCACACGTTGCTTGCCCAGTACACAGCGGATGGATACAAGCACGCGCTCAGGCAACTGATTGAGACCGAAAAGCCTGACTATGTTGTCTTGCCCCATACATACCAGGTGCGGGACTTTGCGCCCGCGTTAGCCACCGCGCTGGGCACGGTTTTGGTCAGTGACGTGGTGAGCCTTGGCGAAGGCCCCGTCTTCCTGCGCCAATTGATGCAGGGCCGGCTGATTGGCAGTTACAAATCCTCGACGGCGACAACGCTGCTTTCAGTCCAGGCCGGGGCCTTCCGGGCCGACGAGCTTGCGGGCGGCGCGGCCACGGTCAAGACGTTTGCGCCAGCCCTCGATGCGGTGCAGGTTCGCACCAAGCCGGGCGAGCCCTTCCGCGCCTCTGCGCAAACCGTTGACCTCGGTTCAGCGCAGTTGATTGTCAGTGTGGGCCGCGGCATCAAGGAGCAGGAGAACCTGAAAATTGTCGAGGAACTTGCCGGCGCGCTGGGAGCGGAGTTGGCTGCATCGCGCCCCATCTGCGATGCCGGCTGGCTGCCCATGGAGCGGCAGGTTGGCAGTTCCGGCCAAACCGTCGCGCCAAAGCTATACGTCGCGGTCGGGATCAGCGGCGCCATTCAGCACCTCGTCGGCATGAAAGGCTCAAGCTGCATCGTCGCCATCAACAAGGACGCGGATGCGCCTATCTTTGAAGTCGCTGATTACGGCATCGTCGGCGATTTGTTTGAAGTGGTGCCCGCGTTGACCGAGGCGGTGAAAGCGGCAAAGGCATAGGGCGTTACAAAAGCAACGAGAAAAGAGTAGAATCTGCGGCGAGGACACCATGACATCTCGCCGCAGTTTTCTTTTGGGCGCAGCAGCAGCATCGGCGACAATTTGCGCAAAGCCCGGCACTCTTTCAGCCGACGGGCTGAATTCAATCCCGCTCGAAACCTTCGACTATTCCCAAGTCACCCTTGCGCCCAGCCTGGCGCAAACGCAGTTTGAGCAAACTCAATCCATTCTCCTCAACATGAATGAGGACTCCATGCTGAAGCCCATGCGCACGCGCACCGGGCTGCCTGCGCCGGGACCGCACATGGGCGGCTGGTATGATGAAATCCCCAACGACAAGACCCCCAGCGGAGGCGGCGGTTTTGCACCCGCCGAGGCATTTGGCCAGTGGCTTTCCGCCCTCGCGCGCGGTTACGCCATCACGCATGAGCCGCGCAACAAGGAAAAAGTCGAGCGCATACTTGCCGCATACGAACCCACCTTGCAGCAATCCTTCTTCAAAAACTTCCGCTTCCCTGCCTACAACTACGACAAAAGCGTCCAGGCGCTCATCGACGCCCGCCAATATCTCGGCACTACAAACGCCTTCGAGCTGCTCAACAAAATGACGGATGCCGCAGAGCCCTGGCTGCCGCCGCATGCGCTTGACCGCGGCGAGCCGCAGCGCAAGTGGCGGGCTTCGATTGGCGAGCCCACAAGCGACGATTTCACGTGGGATGAATCGTACACCATGCCGGAAAACCTGTACCTTGCCGCCGAGCGCGGGGCGGGTGAGCGTTACCGGCGCATGGCCCGCCGCTACCTCTTGGACGAAACCTGGTTCGACCCGCTCGCCGCAAACCAGAACGTCCTCGCAGGCCACCATGCCTACAGCTTTTGCAACTCCCTCTCTTCCGCCATGCAGGCCTGGCTCAGCGATGGCAGCCGCAAACATCTCGATGCGGCAACCAATGCATTTCAATTTCTTGACCGGCAAAGCTTCGCCACCGGCGGCTGGGGCCCTGATGAAAGCTTTATTGCGCCGGGGGGCGGCAAACTTTATGAGAGCCTCAGCTCAACCCACCACGGGTTTGAAACCCCCTGCGGCAGTTATGCACATTTCAAATTGACCCGCAAGCTCCTCCAGGTCACGCGCGACGGCCGCTACGGCGACAGCATGGAGCGAGTGCTTTATAACACCGTGCTCGGCGCGAAGCCTTTGATGGCCGATGGCCGCAGCTTCTACTATTCCGATTACAACTTCGACGGCAGCAAGGTCTATTTCCCCGACGCGTGGCCATGCTGCTCAGGCACCCTGCCGCTGGTGGCCGCCGATTACCGAATTCTTTGTTATTTCCACTCCGGCGCCGAACTCTTCGTCAACCTCTACCTGCCCTCCACCGTGCGATGGACGAACCAGGAAGGCGCGGAAATCAGGCTTGTCCAGGACGGGGATTATCCTTATGAAAGCAAAAAATGCATAAAAACAATTTGCAATTTTCACACTGATAAAAAGATAAATAATCAGCACTAACTAAACCGATGGTCAAGAGTGATACGGCGGTACTGCTTT
>JAJXXN010000302.1:0-633 GCA_021781075.1 Acidobacteriota bacterium
GAAGGTCAAGATTGGCGTAATTCGATTTTATCGGTTCTCCAGGGCTAGGCATTGATTGGTTCTGCAACAAACTCTGTATCGGCAAGCCCGGTGCTTCGCGTCACCAGAAACACAGCCAAGGCAACAATTGAACAAACCAGGTCGGGGGAAGCCATAATCAAGAGGCCGATGAGCGCAACCAGCCAGAACCCGCGCTCTTGCACTTGTGAAATTGGAAAATTCTTATGCAGAATGTACAAAAGCCACAGAAGGCCAAAGATGCTGCCGTAGCCAACGCACAGCGACAACAGCCCCATTGGCTCCATCACCCAGTTGTCAAATAAGATGACCGGGTTGTAGATGTGAGGTAATTGGCCATACGGCGCAAAGATTTGCACAAATCGTGCCAGCTCGTGGTTGCTTTCGCTGTTCAAGCCGTCAATTGATATGGTTTCGCGCAGAGTGGCCACACGGTTCGACGAGGCTATATACAAGCCCACCAGGGCCGACGCCGGAACCATGCCCACCAGTGCAATCCACTTGCGGCGCATGCTGGCCATGCAGGCCGCAAGCAGCAGGATGCCGAGCGTAATGGCATAGATGGACTTGTTCAGAACAACCAGCGCGGCAAACCATGCCATCACACGCCACTTC
>JAJXXN010000302.1:643-13079 GCA_021781075.1 Acidobacteriota bacterium
ACTTCCACTCCGGCCGCTGTTGAATGGCCACCAATGCAAAGGCGCACGTCAGCAGCCCCGCGCTGGATGGCTCCGATGCCCACCCCTGCACTCCATGGATCCCCAACATGTCATACGGCTCAATCTGATAGCGCGGGATAATGGCCAGCAGGGTATCTTGCAACGGCGCTGGCAGAATGTGCAGGAAATGCAGATTGATTGTCTGCGCCACTGAGAAGAGGACGAACAATTTCAATCCGCGAAACGCCCAGGTCGCGGGCACCAGGTCTCCGCCCCGCTCACGCAGCCGGCGTACCAGGTTCAGGATGAAATGCATCGGTACCATCGCGATCACCAACCGCGCAGCGGCCGAAGGCGTCGCAAGGAAAAATGCGGCCAGGTAGGCTGGGATCGTCAACAAGAGCGCCGGAATATCCAGAAAAAACAACTCGGGAAGAATCAGCACCGCGGCAAAAACCGGCAAAAAATTAATCTCCAGCGTGCTGCCCGGGGCAATCAGGTCAAAGTTGAAAAACGGCCAGAAAAAGCTGGCGACAACCAAAAAACGGCCAAGCGCAAGGCGCAGCCCAGGCAATGTCAGCTCATGGAGGGATGGCCCGCAGAAAGAGCCGCGCGCCAAAGTGGAATCCATCATGAACGCGCCTCCGCCATTCGCGCCGGCATTGCATACTCGCCACTCTCATTGAAGCGCGCATCCAGCCGCAGGTATTTTTTTGCCACCTCCACAGGCGAATAAGCATTCAGGTCAACCGGCCGGGGCACCACCGCAAGCGCCCTTTCAATTGCCGCTTGAATCACCTTCTCATTCATCGGGTAGTCAAACAACTGAATCGATCGGCCCACTTCATCCGGCGCAATCTCGAGGCCGCCACCGGAGGCGGGCATCACCACCGTGCAACCCTGGCTCAGCGCCTCCAGAAACACAATTCCAAACGGTTCCGTCGGGTTTCCGGAAAGAAACACACGGCTTTGCGCCAGCTTCCCGCGCACCTCCTCCCGGGGCAGCGCGCCCCAGAAGCGAATCCTGGGGTTGACGGCGAACCGCTTCTCCAGGCAGTTGCGCTCCGGCCCGTCTCCGATGACCCACGCACTGAGTTCAGGGTGTTGATCGAGCACCCTCTCCATCGCCGGTAATAGCTGTTCCACATTTTTAGACCGGTGCAGCCGCCCCACAAAGGTGATCGCTGTTCTTAACGAGTGCTCGGGCGCCTCATAAAATGACGGGTGCAGCGGATTGCGCACCACACCGTCAACGCGCAGGTTGAAGATGCTCTCCAGGTGCAGGGCCGAGTAACCGGAGACAACCAGCAATTGCGCCCCGCGTACGCTATTGGCCAACTTCAAACTTGCCAGGATCAGCACGGTGCGCAGCCAGCCCTGATTTCTCACACAGGGAAACCCGTGCGCAATCACAAAGGCCCGCTTGGCAAACGGGACAGCAAAGGCGGCAGTTGTGCTCAGGAACTTCAGCACACGCGGGTCCCGGACTTCGCCCAGCCGCCGGTGGATTATTGACGGTGCAATCACTTCCGCCTCAACGCCGAGGCTGTTGAAGCCGCAGGCCAACGCGCGCGCATAACTCTCCACGCCACCGCCCGGCGCACCGCCGGTCAACAAAACCTTCCCGGGCAAATTTCCACTCATGCGGCATTCCTCTCTGCCAGCTGCGGCAAACCATTCAATTCGAGATATGCCCTCCGGCTGCGTGTGTAGATGGCGGCCGCGGAGGGCAGGGCAATGCCGCACATCGCAGCCACATAGCTCCATTCGGCTCCCGCCGCGCCCCATTGGCGCGCCGTCAGCCAAGCCAGACCGACCGTGCATGCGGCCACCGCAATCGACTGCAGCAGGAACGGCTCGCGCTTGAAGGACCGCAGCAGTGTTGCCATGTTTTGCACCGCTGTATTCGCGCCGGCGGCGGCAATCAACAAGAGAAAACCTGTCAGTGGCAGCATCCTTGCCGCCAACCCGGGAAAATATTCGCCCAGCGCGGCCACCGTTGCCAGGACTGTCACCCCGAGCGCGAGATAAACTGCCATGGATTGCGCCAACGTCCGACGGAAGAGCCGGTCAAGCGCCGCATACTCACGCCGCGCAATCATCTGGCCAAAGGGCGTTGCCTTGGTTGAGTTCCAGGCCAGGGCCAAAACAATCATGTACCCGGTCACACTCAGGCTCATCCCCATCTGGCCTGCTTCAACGGCGCCGCGCGCCGCAAAAAGGATCGGGATAAACACCTGCGAGGAGAAATAGGTGCACAGCCAGCTCACCGCGATGCGCCACTGAAATGGCCACACTTCGCGCATCCAGTCAACACCGCGGCCCTCGATTGCAAGATGAAGCAAATTCCTCAATAGCCGCCACCGCGCCAGCACAAACCACATCCCTGCCCCGGACTGCCCCACAATCACGAGCGCCGGGGCGTACAGCCCGTGATGCAACAACAGTGCTGTCCACGCCATGACTGCCGCAGCAATCGACTGACGGAAGCGCATGGCCGCCACCGCGCGCACTTCGCCGCAGCCTTCGAGGAAGGAGTAGAGCGGTGTGGCCCACAAGCCGAGCGAAGAGGCCAGCGAGGCCAATATCCAGGGCGCCTGCCAATGCACCCGCGCGCCCGCCGCATGGGTTTGAAAAAAGTAGAAGCCGGCCGGGGTCAGCAGGCCCGCCATCAGGACCGCGGCCGCCGTATACCAGCGCACAGTCAGTTGCAGAACCGACGCCAGTCTCAACAACGCGCCGCGTTCGCCCTCCACTAGGCCATCGGGGTGCATCGTAAGCCGCACACACTCATGCGCCGCCATTTGCTGCAGCACAAATGAAAAACCCAGTTCAAAAACAAGCTGCAGCGATACCAGGCTGAGCAGCGTGTAATAAAACCCCTGCTCGACAGGCGTCAATCGCTTGGCAATCAGCAATACGGTTCCCGCGCTGCCCAGAATGCCCGTCACCCGGGCTAAGAATGTATAGGCGATCGCGCGGTCCAGCCCGAGAACCTTGAGCCATTTCATCGTGATGCCCCTGCGCGCGCCGCTGCAATCTCCGCCGCTCCGGCGTGCACGGCAAACTTTCTGCGCATCGCCCCGGCCAACTCAACGGCATATGCGGCTCCCAAGCCGATCGGCAATGAGAGCAGCAGGGCGCCAATCAAAATCCACCAGCGATAGAGCGAGCTCGGCCTGTCCGGCAAAATCGCCGGGTCCACGACCTGAATCGGCGCTCCCTCGCGCGCCTCATCGACGCGCGCCATCTCATACTGTTTGAGCAGCAGTTCATAGACCGTCTCGCGATATTTCATCTCGCGCGTCGCGCGCAGATAGTCAAGCCCCGCATCGCTGATCGCCCCGCGCGGCGCCACCAGGTCGCCCTGCCTCCCGCGGGCATCCACATCCATCTCGGCAAGTTGCCCCTGCAGGCTGCTGAGCTCCTCTTGCGCGCGGATCAGGTCCGGGTTTTCTGCGGTTGCAAAGGCGCGCAGCCCGCGGATCTCCACCTCTTTTGCCGCCACCTGGCCACGCAACGCCGCCGCCGTTTCAATCATCGCGTGCGCCTGGCCATCAATCTGAATCACGCCCGTGCGGCGCTCGGTTTTATTCAATTGATCTTCTGCGGCCCCAAGCGCCTCATGCGCCTCATGCAACTGCTGCTCAAAGAACAACCGCCTCTGCTGCGCCTCGGTTACGGCCAGCGACGAAACCAGGCGTTTATACTCATCCAGCCAGCCATTGACCAGCAACTCGGCGCGCGTCGGGTCGCTATCTTCGACCGCGATGCGTATCAGCCCATCCTTCAACCCATTCTCGATTTTTGTGTGCCGCTCCCAGCGTTTGCGCGCCTTGGATGGGAAGCTGGCGTGATAAAGCTGGTCCAATTTGAATCGTTGAACCATCGCATTCTCCACCGTCTCACTCTTGAGAAATGAAACCTGCAGGTCGTTCGGGTTCTTCATGCCCAGCGCACCGGCGCCGGCGAGCCCTGTCATGTTGCCAA
The DNA here is from genome assembly GCA_021781075.1 of Acidobacteriota bacterium. GTDB lineage: Bacteria > Acidobacteriota > Terriglobia > Terriglobales > Acidobacteriaceae > CAIMNN01. The sequence goes on from JAJXXN010000302.1 coordinate 4,634, forward strand.
GCTGCGCCATCAGCGCCGCACCCACCGAACTGCCTTGCTGCGGCGGCATCAGCAGGATGGTTGCCGTATACACATTGGGAAGTAAAAGCGCCACTATGCAGCCGGCGAATGAGAGGAGCAGCGCAATACGCAAAACCATCACTCGATGGGCCCGCCACAATTGCGCCACAAGACGCTCCACGGCGCGCAAAGCATCATTGTCCAATACATCGGATGCCACAGCAGCAACCTCGCACAAAGCAATTGGCCGAATTCATTCGCCGCACGCTCACACATGCGCCGAACGGCCATAGGGTCAGATTAGGAGACATTGCGCTTGCTCAATCCATGGATCCCAAAAAATGGTTGCGCCAATTTACCCGAATGGGAAACCTCTCAGATTGATGCTCAATTTGAAACTGCACACAAACATTGCTTCGAGTCTGTTCTCAATCATCGTGAAACTTATGAGAAAACTAATTCTGTAGAAGCACGACAAACCATCCAGGAATCGCACCCATGAGAGATTTTTCAATTCTGAACACATCCCCATCCAGCCGCCGCTCTTCGCTCTTATGCTTTGCCATTCCACTCCTCTTGCTGCTGGTTCACAACGACGCATTCGCGCGCACGCAGGCCTTCGACCAACCGGCGGAGATGTCAACAGGCGGGACACAGGGATTAAGCCCCCAGCTTGCCGCAACAAACTGCATAGACCCAAACGGCACGAACTGCGGCGCCAACACGCTGACAATGCCACTGGTGCAATCTCCCCCGCAGATTCCCTCTCCGCAAGGCGAATATGTGGATGCAGCCACAGGCAAGCAGGCTGCGCCAAATGCCCCGGCGAATGGCGAGCCACAACCTGAACTGACCGAGTTCCAACGCTTTGTACTCTCGTCAACCGGTATTGTGCTGCCACGCTATGGCGCAGATCTCTTCCGGACTCGCGCGGATCGTTTTGCCTCGGACCGGCAGGCCGCGGCGCCGGAAACGCTCCTGCTCGGCACGGACGACGAACTGCGCATCCACACCTGGGGACAAATCAACATAACGGCCGACGTGCATGTGGATCGTGAAGGGGAAATTTTTCTACCGAAGATCGGGCCCATACATGTGGCGGGGCTCAGCTTTGCCGACGCCAAACAGCAAATCAAAGCGGCCATCTCACGCGTTTACCGGAATTTTGAGTGCAGCATTGACCTTGGCGAAATCCACACCATCCAGATTTATCTCACAGGCCACGCTGCACATCCCGGCGAATATTCCGTCAATGCGCTGACCACACTTTTGGATGCGGCATTTCTCGGCGGAGGCCCATCGCCCGCCGGCTCGCTGCGCCATCTTCAACTGATGCGCGGCGGAAAGCTGGTAGCCGACTTCGATTTCTACGCTCTGCTCAATCAAGGCGATAAATCGGGCGATGCCATCCTACGGAATGGGGATGTGGTTTTCATTCCGCCCTCGGGGGCTGAAGTGGCACTGACGGGGAGCATCAAAATCCAGGCTATCTTTGAATTGCGCAACGGCGAATCCATCTCTGATTTGCTTCGCGTGGCGGGCGGCACAACCGCACTGGCGCAGAAGACCCAACTGTCGCTGGAACGGGTCGACGCATCCGGTATTCGCCAGGCATTTCAAGTGCGGCTCGACCAGCAGGGCCTTTTGACTACGCTCGCGAATGGGGACATTCTCCGCCTGGATGCAATCTCCTCCAATTATTCCTCCACGGTCACATTGCGCGGGGCGGTGGCATCGCCCGGTCATTATCGCTGGCACAGGGGAATGCGCCTGAGCGACTTGATGCCCGAGCGCGAGGCGCTTGAAAGCCGCGATTACTGGTGGCACCGGACGCAGTTGGGCCTGCCGGCGCCGGAGTTTCTCGACACGATAGAGCCGCTGCATCCGCAAGGCGCGTCGCAGCCGGCCTTGAAAATGATGGATGGCAGAAACTCTTCCGATGCGCATGCCGTACAGCGCCCCAAAGCCGAGACCAATTGGAATTACGCGGTCATCGAGCGCCTGGACCGGGCCACGATGCGCACTTCGCTCATCCCCTTTGACCCGGGACGGCTCGTGCTGCGGCATGACCCGTCGCAGGACCTCGAACTTGAGCCGGGCGACGTGGTCACATTTTTCACGCAGGATGACATTGCCCTGCCCGTCCTGCAGGAGACGCGCTATGTACGGCTGGAAGGGGAATTCGCACATGCCGGCATCTACAGTGTCGCACCCGGTGAAAGCCTGCGGTCACTTGTGCAGCGTGCGGGAGGGCTGACGCCGGCGGCCTATTTGTATGGTGCCGAGTTCACGCGGCGCTCCACGCGCAACATCGAGCAACAACGCCTCGACGATTACACAAGCCGCCTCGAGCAGGAGATGCATCTCAACACCATGCATGCGCTCTCACAACCAGGCTCGCAAGGTGTTGATGCCGCTCAGATGAACCAGGAGTTGCTCTCGCGCCTGCGGCAGTTCAAGGCCACTGGGCGCATCGTCCTGAATCTGCGGCCACGCAGCACAGGCGTTGAGGCTCTGCCGGATATGCAGCTTGAAGACGGGGATGCCCTGCTCATACCGGCACGGCCCTCCACCGTGCAGGTCATGGGCGCGGTCATGAATCCGAACGCATTCCTCTACCGCACACACTATCGCGCCTCAGACTATTTGCGCGAGGCTGGCGGCCCCGGTCGCGAAGCCGACAAATCACACATGTTCATTTTGCATGCTGATGGCTCTGTCACACCCAAATCATCAGCGCAGTCAGTTTTTGCTTCAAATTCCTTCTCTGGTCGGCTCAACCCCGGTGACACCATCGTGGTGCCTGAAAAACTTTGGAAGCCCTCAATCTTCGCACAGATCATGCCTTGGATGGATGTCTTCTCCAATTTCACACTCGGTGCGGCAGCGCTCAATGCCATCAAATAATCATTTGCGCATGCTTATGGTGAGCGATGCAAGTTCAACCACTTGCAGTTGGAAAGTCCTGTGCACAAGGAATTTCCGACTGCATTCTTCCTTTATTTAAACTCTCCGCAAGTCATTCAACTGGCCGAAATCAGCACAGTAACATCCCCAACGCATAATGCAACATAAACTAAGGTAATTTTTCGCTTGATATGCATAAATTGCTCCAGGCGTTCAACTTGAATATTCCGCATCCAAAAATTCAGAAAATCCTAATCCCATATTTGCGCTCATAAGGATTTATTACACACTCAAACCTTCATCTTCATTTCTTCTCAACCGAAGATATTCCTAGCTACCGCTGCTGCACTTTGCACCACCCCGATCTCAGACGGATTGAAGTAAGAGTTACATGGCGCGCAACTGCCCATAAAAGGCAGGCAACTCGTGACTCCTCTTCATAAAACATCAGACCCAACGCAACGAGGACCTGTTTGTGAAAACTTCGACCATCGCTTCCTTTCAACCGCACTCTAACTCAACGCACGCCTGGCTGCCGTCATTTGGCATTATTCCCACAGCAAAAGCGAAAGCATTTCCGCGTCCGTCTCAAAGCCAACATTCGCCTCTTCATGCCAGCCCATGGGTGCTTTCCAGATCACGTCGCAGCCTTGATTTCATCGTAGCCTTCTCTGTGCTGGCAGTATTTGCACTCCCAATGCTGCTTATTGCGGCTTTGGTTCGTCTCACCTCGCCGGGGCCGGCATTGTTCAGTCAAGAGCGCATGGGCCGCGGCGGCAGGCTTTTTCGAGTCTACAAATTCCGCAGCATGGGCGTTCCCCGTGCCGGTGCGAACGGGCCGGGCCTTACACGCGACGGGGACGCGCGCATCACCCCGCTCGGCAAATGGCTCCGCAAACTCAAACTTGATGAGCTGCCACAGTTCATCAATGTGATCCGCGGCGAGATGAGCCTCGTCGGGCCGCGGCCCAAACTTCCCAAGTACGAGGAGCTTCGCAACATGCCTTACACGCCCGGCATCACCGGGGCGGCAACCCTCTACTTCCGTAATGAGGAGGAGATGTTGCGCCATGTCAGCCGTGAAAACCTGGACGCTTACTACGCTCGCCACATCCAGCCCATCAAAGCACAGTTGGACTTGGAGTACATGGCCACTGCCACATTCTTAACCGACCTCAGGCTGCTCGCTTGCACTTTTCTGGCTTGCGTGCAACCGGAGCGCGTGCCCAGTTGCCTCAACACATCAGCAGATGCCTACAACGGCATCCGACAGCAATTGTTTGACACCGTCCACTGATCGAGCACTCCACATCATTTAGAGTGGGTGATGGAGGCCGGACAATGACCATCACCCATAAGCGCGGCTCCCGCAATGTACGATACTCCCACCGCAGGCATCTTTTTCTGTTCCTCTTCCTGCTTCCAATTTTGCTCCTGCTCTGGGCCTTTCTAGTCAGGCAATTCGCACCCACCCAAAACACAACCGCAACACACTTTGACGCCATCATCGTTCTTGGCACGCCTGCCGACGACGACGGAAACCCAACCCCCACCCAACTCAGCCGCGTCACCGAGGCTGTGCAGGAATACCAGCGAGGGGTGGCCCCGCGACTTATCCTCACAGGTGGCGCCGCGCACAATCAATTTGTTGAAGCTGAGGTCATGGCGCGCATCGCCCAATCACAGGGCATACCTGCCTCCGCGCTCTTTATTGAGCCAAAGGCGCGCGACACCATGCAAAACGCCTGCTACTCCGCTCTGATTATGCGCCTGCACGGATGGCGCTCCGCGGAAATCATCTCCAACCAGAGCCACTTACCACGCGCGGGCCTCATCTTCAACTCCCTGCCCCTGTCATGGCGAACGCATGCCGCACCGCCACTCACTCCTGAGGCTTCAGCCATCGAGTCGGTTGCGCACCCTGTTGAAGTCCTCAAGACTCTGCACTACCTGCTTTTGTCCCGCTGGAGTGAGCAATGCAATCTGGAGGGCCCTGCAAGCTGAAAGTGCTCACCCCTCTCTCCACGCCCAATGCCTCTCCCCGCCCAGGATGCCATTGTCCGCCGTGGGTGCCCTCCTGTAATCTGAAAGCAATGCGTTTCTACAAGATTTTTACTCTTTCCACCCTGCTGTTGACCGCCGTCCTTGCCACCGCGCAGAACGGTGACCAGAGCCAGTCGCCCATTGCCGGCAAGTATGTCGCCTCTGACCCGTTGGCAGGCGTGCGTTACGACAACCGCTATGATGTCTCTCTCGGGGCAGCCTATGCGCGCTTCATGCCAGGCCCCAATTCTGTCTACGGCACCGACCTCGGCGGCCTTGACCTTTTTGGCTCCTACTGGTTTTCAAAGCACTTTGGCATCGAGGGCAATACGCGCTATTACCTTGGCACTGCCGGCGCACCCGCACAAGCCCACGTGGCTCCTTATTACATCAAAGGCCCCTTCGTGAGCGAAAACATTTTTGTCGGCGGCATCGAATGGCTGGGCCCCCACAACAAGCACGGTGCCTTCATTCCACACGCACTTTTCGGTGGTGCTTACGGCAATTTTGAGCAGGACTTGCGCAACACGCCCCGGGAACTGGTCGGGTTTTATTCCAACGGCTTCGGCCCCGCAGCTGTCCTCGGCGGCCACATCGACCTCAATCGCTCTCCGCGCTGGGTCTTCCGCATCACGCCGGATGCCCTCTACACCCGCTACCACACCAACTACCCTGCGCCCGGAACAACTCCGATTGTCCCCACGGCGCCTCGCGGCAGCTATAACAACTGGAACACCGCCATCTCCGTGGGCATGGAATATAAGTTTCACGCCAAACGCTAAAATTCTCCGCACATAACAAAAGGACAGGCCACAGCCTGTCCTTTTGTTCATTGCATCTGTCCTGCAAATTCTCAAGTCTGGTCTTACATCTGCCTTACATTGTCTAACAATGTCTTACACTCGTCCTACAATTCCCTCACCCCAGGCTTCAAATACTCCGGCCCCACAGGGTCAGTCACACTTTCAGCAACAATCCGGTCAACCGTATCCATCGTATCGGCATCAATCCGCCAGCCCATTACACCCTCCACAGCGCCCAATTGTTCCGGCCGTCTTGCCCCCCAAAGCGCGACACTCACGCCTTCGCGGTCCAGAACCCAGCGCGCGGCAAACTCCAGGACGTTCTTCCCATACCTCTCCCGCGCCAGGACGCCAATCCGCTCCACCGCTGTCAAATACTGGCTGAACCGCGGCTCCTGAAATTTGGGGTCCACCCTGCGCACATCGCCCGCCTCAAATTTCATCCCCGGCTTCAATCGTCCGCCCAGCAGGCTCCGGCACAGGGAACTGTACGTCAACACGGCCACATCGTTTGCCGCGCACCAGGGCAGCACCGGCTCTTCGCCGGCTTCAATATCGCGCTCAAACAAATTGAAGGGTGGCTGGTTGGAGGCAAGCGGCGCAATCGCTTCAAACTCCCGCATCTGCGCCACGGAAAAATTGCTCACACCGAGCGCCTTCACCTTGCCGGATTGCACAAACCCGGCAAGCACACCCGCAGTCTCGGCAATCGGGGTTACAGTATCCGGCCAATGCACCTGATATAAATCGATTTCCTCCACCCCCAGCCGGCGCAGGCTGTCGTCCAGCTCTTTGCGCAGGCGTTCCGGCCTTAAGTCTGAAACCACGCGGCCAGACTCCCAGTTCAGCCCGCACTTGGTCGCTATATAAAATGCCTCCCTGCGCCCGTGCTCGCAAATCGCCCTGCCCAGCAGTTCCTCCGCGCGGCCCCGCCCATAGATCGGCGCCGTGTCAATCAAATTGATACCCTGCTCCACGGCGGCAAGGATCGTCCGCACCGCGTCCTGCTCCGGGACCGCGCCCCACTCGCTGCCTCCGATCGCCCACGTCCCCAGGCCGATCCGCGAGACCTCCACTCCGCCTACATGCACCCTCTCCATGGCAACTCCATTCTCTCCATTAACAAACTGCTTCGACCCAATTGTAAACAGATTCCGCCGGTCACCCGTTGCGGCATCCCTGCAATTCAATTTTCACTTTTCCCCTTGCGGATAAAACACGCTTGTGCACTCCACGTTCACATGCCCCACGGCCTCGCGCCCAAATGAAAAAGACCGCATGACTGCGGCCTTTTTCGCTGCTCTTGCAAATTGAAGATGCGCCTAAATCAACTCGTAACCGGCAAACCAGTAACCAATCTCAAAGGCCGCTGTCTCCGGCGCGTCGGATCCATGCACCGCGTTCTCTTCTATGGAACCCGCAAACTTTTTCCGCAGCGTTCCCTCCTCGGCATTCGCCGGGTTGGTTGCACCCATCAGCTTGCGCCAGTCGGCAATGGCATTCGCCTTCTCCAGCACCATCATCACAATCGGCCCTGAACTCATGAACGCCGTCAAGCTGTCAAAAAACGGCCGGTCCTTGTGGACCGCATAAAAGCCTGCCGCCTGCGCCTTTGATATGGACGCCTTCTTGATTGCCACAACCTTGAAACCAGCCTTCGCGATCTCTCCGATGATCTCGCCTGTGTACCCCTTGCGAAATGCATCCGGCTTCACTATTGCAAATGTTCTTTCCTGCACTCGTTTCTGCTCCTCGCGGGCACGGCCCGCTCCTATCCATATTGTAACGGCCTTGCCGGCACGCATTCCAAACCGCGGCCCGGTCTGCTAGAGTTTTGCCCATGCGGAAAATCACGATTTTTACCTCGCTCTCTATCGTCCTCACAGCCATCGCCGGTGCCATGCTTTCCCGGCCACTCCACGCTCAGACGACAACATCCTCCGCGCAACCTGCTGCGCCTGAGCTGCGCGTCTTTGACCCCTCGCTCATCGACAAGTCAGTCGACCCCTGTGAGAACTTTTACCAATACAGTTGCAATGGATGGTTCAAAAAGAACCCCTTGCCGGCCGACCAGGCTAGCTACGGCCGCTTCACCGAGCTCCACGAACTCAACCAGAGGCACTTGCGCGAAATCCTTGATGCTGCGGCAATCCCCTCTACGACCCGCACGCCGAACGAGCAAAAGGTTGGCGACGAGTATGCCAGTTGCATGGACACAGCCACTCTCGACAAGCTCGGCATGGCGCCGCTGACCCCGGAGCTTGACCGCATCGCTGCACTCAAGTCCGCCAATGACCTTCCCGTCCTCATTGGCCATTTGCACACCATCGGGGTGCGCGCATTCTTCGACTTCAGCTCCGGGCAGGATTACGCCAATGCCAATGATGTCATCCTGCAATTCGGCTCCTCCGGCCTCGGGCTTCCCGAGCGCGACTTCTATTTCCGCGCCGATGCAAAGAGCGTCGAGATCCGCCAGAAGTACGTCGAACATGTCCGGAAGATGCTTGCCTTCATCGGCGAGTCGCCCGCGGATGCCCAAAAAGACGCCAACCTGATACTCACGCTTGAAACCCGTCTCGCCAAGGCCTCGCTCACCATCACCGAGCAGCGCGACCCGCAGAACCTGAACCACCCCTCTGATGTAGCCAAACTTTCCGCCGAACTAACCCACTTCTCGCTTCCTGAATATCTCA
>JAJXXN010000121.1 GCA_021781075.1 Acidobacteriota bacterium
TGTAGAGTGTAGAGAATAGCGATAGCACTTCAAGCATGAACCGGAAGCCGCACAAAACCCGCTGGATTGGCCGAGCACCGGGCGACCTGCTGCCCGAAGCCGAAAGCACCTTGAATCCACTTCCCGGTTTGGTGATGCGGAGTTCCGGTACGGGATCGGGAGCATCTGCTGGACGGCAAACAGAGCCTGCGGGATACAAAAAAAACACATCAGAACCGGATGATTCCGCGCAACCTTCTCAGTCAGATGGGGTTGAAGAGGATATGGCGACTCTCGTACTGGACAATGCGAGCATGGGCCCTTCGGAGATTGCAGCACGGGCGGCTGCGGCACGAGCCGCCGCCTTGGCCGAGACAGGCGATGACCCAAACCAGTTGTCCGATGCCGCCATCATGCTGCGAGTTGCCGCGGGTGACGAATCCTGCTTCAACTACCTGGTGGAGAAGCACCACCGCGCGATGATTTATTTTCTCAATCGCATGGTGCACAACCAGCCGGTGGCCGAGGAACTGGCGCAGGAGGTTTTCCTCCGCGTTTACCGCTCGCGTGAAAGTTATCGCGCTGAGGCCAAGTTCACCACATGGCTCTACCGCATAGCCACCAACCTTGCGGTCAACCATGCGCGTGACACGCGCCACGAACGCAATGCGCAAACGGTTTACCTGGACCAGCCGGATCCGGAGACGGGCACCACGCCGGATGTGGCGGATGACGAGCCATCAGTGGAAAAGCGCCTGGTGCAGGACGAGCGCATGGCCGCGATTCGCGCCCAAGTGATGGCGCTGCCAGAGCGGCAACGGATGGCGGTGCTCATGCACAAGTACCAGGGCCTTGATTACCGCGAGATTGGCGATGTTTTGAAGTTGAGCGAGTCGGCGACCAAGTCGCTGCTCTTCCGCGCCTATCAAACTTTGCGCGAGAAGCTGAAGGATTTTGTTTAACCCCGCGCGTGTGAATTGCGGGCTGATGTTTTGAACTTCAACCTCCGAGGAATAGGGGGAAAGACAATGACGATGAAGATGACAAAATGCGATGAACTGGTTTTGGCCGAGATGCTTTTTGCGCCGGAATCCATTTCCGAGGCGGCCAAGGCGCACATCGCCGCCTGCGAGGCCTGCGCCAGCCAACTGGCCGAGCTCAAGGCGACCATGGCCCTGCTCGATTCCTGGAATGCCCCCGAGCCCAGCCCCTTCTTCATGACGCGCATGAAGGCGCGTCTTGAAGAGGAGCGCCAGGCCGCCCCCGCGGGCTTCCTGGAGCGCCTGCGCGCCCGTCTGCTCTATGGCTCACAGAACGCCTGGCGCCCAGTTGCCGCCATGGCGCTGACGGTCATGCTCTTCGTTGGTGGTGGCGCCTATGTCGGTTTCTCAGGCGTGCTCGATGGCAGTCAGGCCCCCAAGCCCACCACTGCGGTTGTCCGCGACCTCCAGAACTTGGACAGCAACGCCCAGTTGCTTGATCAGCTTGAATCCATGTCCGGCACACAGGACAACAACAGCGGCGATTGATTGCGGCGGGGCATGAAAGCAGCGGAGGATACAGGGAGACGGTAATGTTCAAGCACGGCGGCAAAGGGAAGCTCGGGATGCGGCTGATGCTCAGCCTGTTGCTTGTTCCCGCCCTTTTTCTGCCCGCTCAACAGCGTCGTGGGGCATTCCAGCGCCCCGGCAATAACTATCCGCCCATGGCCCGGCAGCGCCCTGCCTACCGCAATGGCAATCAAGCGCCGGCACAGAACGGCAATCAGGCAGCCGGCCGGCAACAAAGCAAAAATCCACAAGCGCAGAATGGCCTTGGCGCCCAGCCCGGTGACCAGTCGCGCCCGGAAAATCCTCCGGGGCACCTGGCCGATTGGCTCAGCCAGCACCGTAATCTGCCCCCGGAGCAGCAGGAGCAGTTGCTCCGTCGCGACCCCTATTTCAACCACCTCAACCCCGTCGAGCAGCGCCGCGTCGTCAATCAGCTCTATCGCATGGACGGCATGAACGTGCAACAGCGCGAGCGCCGCCTCGCCCGCGCCGAGGCCATTGAACGCCTCAACCCGCAGGAGCGCATGCAGGTCAACGCCTCCATGCAGCGGATGCAGCTTTTGCCCCAGCCGCGCCGCCAACTGGTGCGCCAGGCGTTTCGCGACCTTCGCGGTGTGCCCCCCGCACAGCGGGATTCCATGCTGGATTCAAATTATTACCGCTCCACCTACACGCCAGACGAGCGACTTATCCTCCACGACCTGCTCACCGTCGAGCCCTACGAGCCGGTGCAGTAAAAATATTTCCTTCGCAAAAAGAAATGGGCGCTCGGTTGAGCGCCCATTTCTTTGCTGCGGAAACAACTACGAACCGACCTTCTTCGCGCCCACCATCGACTGCAAAATCTGGTCGCTGATTGCGCCCACCGTATCCGGTGAATGCGAGAGGAAGAGCGTGTTTGTCTTGTCGCTTTCACCGATTGATTTGAGCGTGTCGAAATATTGCGTCACCAGCACAAGTTGCATCACTTCCTTGGCGGTGGCTTCGGAGACGACTTTCTGAAACTGCTCGATCGAGACCTGCAACCCTTCGACAATCGCCTTGCGCTGGTTGGCAATGCCTTGCCCTTGCAGCGCCTTGCTTTCGGCCTCCGCCTCGGCCTTCTTGACGACGAGAATCTTTTCCGCCTCGCCGCGCGCCGTTGCCGCCACCTGCTCGCGCTGCGCCGCGTTGATGTCGTTCATCGCCGATTTCACCTTCATGTCGGGCACAATATCGGTCACCAGCACGTTGACGATTTCATAGCCGAAGGTGGCCATGTCCGCGTCCAACTCCTGCTTGACGGCCGCGGCAATGCTCGATTGCGAGGCAAAGACCTCATCGAGTGTCATGCCCGGCACATGGCCCAGAATCACCTGCTCAACGTAGGATTTGATCTGCGCCACGGGGTCCGACAGTTTGTAAAACGCATCGTAGACCTTCTCCGGCCGCACGCGGTTCTGCACCGAGATGGGGATGGTCACGAAGACGTTGTCCTTGGTCTTGGTTTCCATGGTCATCGTGATCTGGTTCACGCGCAGGCTGACGAGTCCCGAGACAGTATCGAAGAAGGGAACCTTCCAGTTCAAGCCCGGGTCGGCGGTGCGCAGAAATTTTCCAAAGCGCGTGACGACGGCAACCTCGGCGGTGCGCACGGTGAAGAAGCTGCCGAAGACGAGGTAAAGAACAATGAATGCAGCAATGGCAAAAAGCAC
>JAJXXN010000160.1 GCA_021781075.1 Acidobacteriota bacterium
CTCCCGCGCGCGCAGTTGATGATGCGCACGCCCTTCTTCATCGCGGCCAGCGTCCTCGCGTTGATGATCTGCACTGTCTGCGGCGTCAGCCCCACATGCAGGCTCAGATAATCCGCGCTCGCAAACAGCTCCTCCACCGTCACCAGCCGTATCCCGTTCTCCCGCGCCACCGCCGTCGAAACAAACGGGTCATGGCCCACAATCTCAAATCCAAACCCGCGCGCGCGCCGCGCAACCGCCAGTCCAATCCGCCCCAGGCCCAGAATCCCCAGCGTCTTCCCCTTCAGCTCAGTCCCCTGCAGGTTCTTCTTCTCCCATCGCCCCGCGTGCATCCCCTCCGTCGCCTGCGGAATCTTCCGCGCCAGTGCGATCATCAGCCCCAGCGTCAACTCCGCCACCGCCACCGCATTCGCCCCCGGCGTGTTCATCACCACAATGCCCCGCCGCGTCGCCGACTGCGCATCAATATTGTCCACGCCCACGCCTGCGCGCCCAATCACCTTCAGCTTCGGCGCCTTCTCCAGCAGCGCGTCATCCACCTGCACCGCGCTCCGCACCACCAGCGCATCCGCATCCGCCAACGCCGCGCCCAGGTCCGTGATCGCATCGTGCGTCATCACCTGCCAGCCAGCCTCGTCCGCAAACACCTTCAACGTCGCCGGAGAAACCTTCTCCGCTATCACCACTTTCATCCCCATCCCCTTTCCCTGACCCGCGTACTTCGCAAAATCAATCCCCCGCTCCTCGCACAACAGATCGAAGATGCGCATCACCGCCGCGTGAGCCTTGCCCTCGCCACGCTCATACTTCCAAATCGAGTTCGGGTGCACGCCCAGGAGCTCGGCCATCTGGTACTGATAGATGTCCAGCTCCTTGCGCGCAATCACCAGCTTCTCGCCAAATGTCAGTTCACTCATCGCTGCTCCTCAAGCCTTTGATGCGGCTGCAAAAACCTTCTGCGCCTCCGCCACGCCCGCACCATACTCCACCGGCAGCTGCAATGCGTCCTTCGCCACATGCTCCAGCGCCGCAATCAACGCCACCGTGTCCAGGTAATCAAAAAATCCCAAATGCGCAATGCGGAAAATCCTCCCCTTCATCTCCCCCTGCCCATTCGCAATCACCGCCGCAAAGCGCGTCTTCAGCGCCTTCACCACATCGCCAGAGTCCATCCCATCGGGAACCGCCACCGCCGTCGCCGCCGCCGCCGGGGCGTGCGGCGCAAACAACGTGAAGCCCATTTTCACCAGCGCCGCACGCGTCGCCGCCGCATTTGTAATCGCGTTGTCCACCAGCGCCTCGCGGCCTTTGGCCAAATCGCCCCCCGCCTGCCCGGCTATGTAATCAAGCGCCGCACCCAACGCGGCAACCAGCGCCACCGCCGGCGTGTACGCCGTCTCGCCATTCACCGCGTTCTTCCGCTCCTTGCGCAAATCAAAGTAGTAGCGCGGATTCTTGCTCTTCTCCATTGCCGCCCATGCACGCTCGCTCACGCTCATATACGCCAGCCCCGGCGGAATCATCACCGCCTTCTGCGAGCCGCCAATCAGCACATCAATCCCCCAACCATCCACATCCAAATGCGTCGTGCCGAGGCCGGTGATTCCATCCACAACCAGCAGCGGTCTCCCCGCCGCGGCATGAACCAGCTTCGCAATGGCCGCCAGGTCATGCTGCGAGGCCGTCGAAGTCTCCGTCGCCTGCACAAAGACCGCCTTCAGCGCAGCATCAGCCAACGCCTTCTCCACCGCCGCCAGATCAAACGTCTCGCCATAGGGAGCAGTCACCACCTCCGGCACGCAGCCAAAGGCCTTCACCAGCCCTGTCCACCGTTCGCCAAACTTACCGGCCGTCAGCACCAGCACCTTGTCGCCCGGCGAAGTCAAATTCGCAACCGCCGCCTCCATCGCGCCGGTCCCCGAACTCGAAAGCAGAATCACATCGTTCGCAGTTCCCACAAAAACCTTCAACTGTGCCAGCACTTTTTTGTAAAGCGCGCGGAACTCCGGTGTCCGGTGGTGCATGTCGGCTGCGGCCATCGCGAACTGCGCCGCCGGCAACAGCGGCGTCGGACCAGGGGTAAAAAGACGGACTTTACGAATCATGGGTCGCTCCTCAATTCGGCCAGGTGGTGGATTGGGTTGATTCCCCGGCTTGAATAATCACATTTTACACATGTCTGTGAATTATGTGAACAATAAATCAGCAATTTACCTCAACTACCTGTGGAAAACTTCTCTCCCCGCTTGGAAGTTGACGCCCAGCCGCTCTCGCTTTTTCAACCTGAAATTGAGCACACTCTGTTCTCGCACACCCCATCATTCCTCGCAATCGCCGTGCGTCCAACCACACCGTGTCATCCTGAGCAAGCAATCCACGCCCCGCGTGGAGTGCGCGTCGAAGGATCCGCAGTTGTTTTTGTTTGTATCAGGGCACGACTTCAGTCGGGCCGAAATTTGCATCATGAATGAGGAGTATGGACTTTAGTCCGTACAGACAAAGCATGGGTGCCACCGGTCTCGCTTTTGAGACCGGGGATGTTGGCGGGGCGCCTTAACTCGCCCACAAGGAGGGTGCTGCATTCCGGCGCGGCAATCAATTGCCCGGCGAGGTAAGATTGCAAAGTGGACAAAGGTTCTGCTTTCCCACTCAAAACGCAAAGAACGCGTTTTGAATGGGGCACAGTCCATTGCGGGAGAACCGAGGATGAAAGTATTTGACCGGGCCACCTGCCCTATTATTGATTATTAATCTTTCTATTGAAAAAACGCTGCACATCGGCGCTGCATAGAAATTCAACATTTATTCCATGTCTCGCTAATTTCTCACTCCAAATTAACCACTTAGAATCAGTGCCTTGACAAATTTTAGGCCGATGTCCATGCACCACAGACACTGCAATAAATTTTCTGTCCTGAGTATCAAAATCAATTAAATCTCCATCATCCGGGAATGACTCATATCCTCTTTCTGGATGAGGCAAGATCGTAACTAACTCAACATATTTCCTGTTCTGTACATTTTGCAGTAGCCATTTCAAAAAGGCATCACCAAAACGTTGCCCAGAATTTGGAGAAGTATTTCGTTGATATTCGTTTATAATTTGGTAACCATCATCAAGCACAATGCCGCCTGATTCTCTTAGTTTTTCAAGTGCCTCTATACAGGCTATCATGCATTCATCCGAAGTATTCTCGTGCTGCCCATTAGCCACAAGCAGGACATTGGTATCTATTACACGCAAAGAAGTTGATTTCACCTTTGCTGCCTCTCACGTTTACGATTTAAAGCAGCTTTCGTACGCGCGGCTAAATCACCCATCTGATCTCCAAAAAAATCCTCTGGCCAATTATTGATCTCACCAAATAAATCTAAATCTAATGATTCTAAAATCGCGCCATTTTTTGTATTTCGGCAAAAATATACCGCGACATCTTTAGGTTCAATTTCACCTTCTGCGATTCTCCGTTGAAGTCTGGTTAAAAAATGTTCCGAATGGCTTTCAATTATCAATTGAACATTTCTTGGTGTTTCATTTTGATATGATTTAACTGCAGAAATAAAGACATCCGCAAGGACTGACTGAACCTGCGGATGTAAATGAATTTCAGGTTGCTCCATCCAAACAGTTGAGTTTGGCGGGCAATAGAAAGCTTGCACTAAAGCTGGCAAGACCTGCGAAACACCAAAACCAACATCGGTAATTTTTACTTCAGGTGACCACGCCTGTGTTCTGATCAAAACCTCAAATTCTTTTCTTCCTGCGGCAACAGGTCTAACCACAAAACTGTGTATCACTCCCATTTCAATCAGCCAATTGGCAATAAATTCTGCAAATGGCTTATTCAGTTTTTTCTTCCCGCGATTTAATTTTCTGCTATCATCCTCTGCTGCAAGAATGGCAGAAATCGCGTATTCCCCTTTTTGGCCAACATCCTCTGGTGTATCACCTGACCACTGATATGTTCTACGAGGATGGTCGCGCAGCGGACCTAAATAACTAATTCCTGACAACATTCGCTCTGTGGACAAAGCAAATTGAGTAAGAAATCCAGCATTTTGATATCTTGATAAACTTGTTTCTGATACTCGATAAAATTTCTCCGGTTCAGTGAGATCCCATTGACGACCCACCGAAGGAACAAAACTGTAGTTATCAGAACTGAGCTTCCATTTGCCTCCACCATTAATAGAATGATTAACCGAAAGGACAGATTCTGAATTGCTTCTAAGATTATATATGAATCCACGCATTTCGGGCTGTTCTTTCTTTGATGTCTTGAGATGTGCATTCAAAGAGAGTGCATTGCCCACATATGGCATTTTCTTTTTATGCAAATCGCGTATCGTCATCAATTTCGGCAAATCCCACCCAAGTTCGAATTCGAGATCTGCTTCCAAATTGTGTCCATACAAACAATCTTGAAAAGTACCAAGATCAATTAATGTATTTGGATCCCCAAGATGTAATGCGCGCTTTCTGTCCGTCGCTAAAGCTGTCTGTTTTAAAGCCAGCAGTAAATGACCAAGGCTACTCTTTCCAGCACTATTCGTACCAAAAATCACAGTCAGAGGCGCGAGACGTACTTCTCCAGTGTCCTTCCACGCCTTAAAATTCCGGATTTTAAGCGATGTCAACATTTGAAATTACCGAATCCTGTTCGCTCACTACAGTTTAGCATTTTGAGGAGAACCCTTGAAGAAAACATATTCGTCAACGCGAATGGTTATTTCTTTTCAGCACTGTAATACTGCTACTCTAAGGCCATCTGGACGCAACATCCGGCATCGAAACATCGAATCGAAAGCAATTCTCGTCATTTTTTTGCCGACAAATCCATACGAAGCGTTTTATACTCCATGCCACACAGCGGCAGGCGCCGATGCATGCACGCTGGTTTGTGACAATGTTCAATCCCAGCAACCCCGGAGGCCGCAGTGAAGATTACCGACACGATTGAAACCGTACTCAAACAAAAAGCGATGAACAAGATTCTGCCCATTACGCCGGGGCAGACGGTGCGCGAGGCGCTGGAGCAGATGGCGTTGCATGATGTGGGCGCGCTGATGGTGATGGAGGGAAAGCGCCTGGTGGGGATCCTCAGCGAGCGCGATTACGCGCGCAAGGGCATCCTCAAGGGGCACCACTCGGAGAACACCTTGGTGAGCGAGATCATGTCAAGCCATGTGGTTTCCGTGACGCCTGAGCACACGGTGGAGGATTGCATGAACCTGATGACGGCGCGGCATTTTCGGCATCTGCCGGTGGTGCGCGGCGATGAAGTGGTCGGCATTGTCTCCATTGGCGACCTGGTCAAGTGGGTGATCAAGGGCCACGAGCATACGATTGAGGAGTTGAAGGGGTACATTGTGGGCGCGTACCCGGCCTGAAGCGCGCTAGATCAAGAACCGTTGCCGAGCTGGGAATACCGGTGTGGCGTTGCCGCGCCGGCGGGGGCGCGTCGCGCCAAACCGGCGCAATAGCTACCAGGGCAGTTTCTGGTCCAAATGGAAGAAGCCTCCGCTGGGCCCATCCTCGTCCAAGGTTGCCAGCCGGACGCTTGTCTTTGCGCCCTCCTCCGCGTCCAACAGTGCCAGCGGGCCGCCCATCTCCGTCTTCACCCACCCGGGATGCGCGGAGTTGACTTTGATTTTGGTGTGGCGCAGTTCCCAGGCAAGATGCACGGTATAGGCATTCAAGGCGGTCTTCGATGCGTCATAGGCCAGCGACTTGCTGTTGGCGATTGGGGATTTTGGATCCTGGTGCAAAGTCAGCGATGCGACGATGCTGGAGAGATTCACAATGCGCCCGGCCTGGCTGTTGCGAATGAGCGGAAGCAGATGATTGGTGAGCGCGACGACAGAAAAGAAGTTAGTCTCAAAGATGCTGCGCAGTGTTTCCATCGGCACCTCACTGCCCCAACGCCCGGGCCCGCGCCCCGGGAAGGGCCCATCGGCGATGGCGGCGTTATTGACAAGAATATCCAGCTTTCCAAATTGTGCTTCAAAGTGCGCATGGGCAGCGGCGTGGTGTGCGTGATTGTTGAGGTCAAACTCCAGTGAATCCGCCTCCACGCCCTGTGCGCGAAGCTCCGCCGCGGCCGACTCACCTTGCTTTTTATCGCGCGCGCCAATCACCACGTGGACGCCATGTTCTTTCAACCCCAAGGCAGTATGGAAACCGATGCCGCGATTGCCACCGGTGATAAATGCAACTTTCTTCATCCGAATTCCCCCTGGGATTTGGATGCAGGCGGAGTGGGCGCGGATGCATCTCGCAGCCGCCTGTGATAGTTATCACTGCCGATTCACGCGCACTCGCTTCTACTATGAGCCATGCGGTGCACGAGAAAGCATGCGGTACTTGCTCTTGCGCTCGCCACGATTCATCCTTCCCTTGCGGCCGGCGCCAGCCATCCTCCCAAAGGCCGGGATTGCCTCATCTGCCACATCGACGCATTGCTGACCAAGATTGTTGGGGGCAAGCCGGTTTCCCTCTCCGTCGATGCGAAAAAGTACGCGCACTCCGCGCATGGGGCCGCGGGTGTGGGGTGCACCGATTGCCACATCAACATCAAAGGCTCGCCGCATGAGGCGGTGAGCGCACAGGAGAAGTGTGCCATCGGCCACAGCGACGAGCAGCAGGCCGATGCGCACAGCCCGCACTCGAAGGACGGCAGGATGAGCGAGAAGCTTTACGAGGGGGAGCATCCCCTCGACAAGGAGACCGGTGGCGCAGAAAGCGCGACTGAGAAACAACGAAAGGGTGAAGAACAATGAGGAAAACAACAGTTGTGGGAATGATGTTGGCGGCAACGTTGGCGGCGGGATCGGTGATTGCGCTGGCCGAGGATTCCGGTGCGCTGTTCAAGGCGAAGTGCGCGATGTGCCACGGCGATGAGGGGCAGGGCAAGATGAAGTTCCCGGCACTGAAGGGGACGAAGAAGACTGAGGCCGAGATTGTGGCCATGTTGACGAAGGGCGGCGCGGAAAAGGCCCCGCACACCAAGGCGATCAACGGGCTCACGGCCGACGAGGCGGCGGGCCTGGCGAAGTTCGTCAAGGGGCTGAAGTAAGGCTGAAGATGCTCAACGCTCCGCGGCCCGCCACTCACGGACGAGATCGTCGGCGGCGGTGGGCCAGTCGGGGAATTCAAATTGGAAGCCCGCATCCAGAAGCCGCGCGGGCACGACACGGCGGCTTTTGAGCACCAGCTCGGATTCGGTGCGCAGGAAAAAGGCGCCGAGTTCGAGCAGCGGCGCAGGCGCGGGCAATCCATTCACCGGCAATCCCCTGCCCCAGGCCGTGCGCAGGGCGCGCATGAACTCGCGGTTGGGCAGCGGCGCGGGCGCGGTCAGGTTGAAGGGCCCGTCGAGGTCTTCGCGTTCGATTAGAAATTGAACGGCGCGTGCATAATCGCGCTCGTGGATCCAGGAAACATACTGCCTTCCATTGCCCACGTGACCTCCGAGCCGCAAGCGGACGAGGTTGAGCATGACGGCGAAGACGCTGCCGGAATGGGGGCCGAAGAGCAGTGAGGTGCGCAGCAGAATCTTGCGCGTGCGCGGGGTGGGCGTTTTGTACACTGCCCGCTCCCAACTGGCGGCCAGGTCGGACATGAAGTGCCACATCGAGGGCTTGTCGGCGGTTTCGCCGATGAGGCCGGTCAGTTCATCCATAGGCTGGTCGAGGGAGTGGCGGTAGATGGTCGCCGCCGAGGCATTCATCCAGATGCGGGGCGGCTCGGCGAGTTGGCTGATTACCTCGCCCAGTAACTCCGTGGCGCGAATGCGGGAGTGATAAAGCTGCCCGCGATTTTTCCTTGTCCCACGGCAATTGATGGAGCGCCCGGCGAGGTTGATGCAGAGATCGGCGCCCTCGAGCACGTCGGTCCAGTCGCCAATCGTCTCGCCGTCCCAGTAAACGCTCTCCCAGGGCTCAACGCAGGGGCCGCGCGTGAGAATGCTGATGTGGTGGCCCTGGGCATGGAAGTGCCGGGCGAGCATCTGGCCCATCTGGCCGCTGCCGCCTGGGATTACGATTCTCAAATTGCCGTTCCGCATCACTGCTGGCTTCCGTTCAGGGCTTCAATCCAATCCGTTGGATGATCGACGGTGAGGTCGGGTTTCATTTCATCGAGCGTGTGCGGCGCCAATCCATAGGTGCATCCCAGCGCCCAGGCGCCGGCATGGCGCGCGGTTTTTACATCGACTTCGCTGTCGCCAATCATCAGGGTTTCTTCCGGCTTTGCCCCGGCCTCCTCGATGAGCGTATTCAAGCCCAGCGGGTCGGGTTTTTTGGTGGGGAAACTGTCACCGCCATAAACTTTGAACAAATAGGGAGCGAGGCCGAGAGCATCGCAGATGGCGCGGGCCGGGCCGACGGGCTTGTTGGTCAGCCCCGCCATTTGGCGCTTGCCGCCGGCGGGGTTTGGCTCAACCGCCGCGAGGGCTTCGAGCACGCCCTCGTAGGCATAGGTAAAGTCGAGTTTGTGCGCGCGGTAGTAGGTGAGGAAAAAACGCATGGCCGCGTCCAGCAGCCGGTTTTCCTCCTCGGTGTGGACGGGCGGCTCATTGGCGCCAAAGAGAGCGCGGCGCACCAGCATCTGAGCGCCGTCGCCGATGTAGCCGGTGATTTGCCCGGCCGGCAATTCCGCGCGCCCAAACTCGCGCAATGTGGCATTGACGCTGTTGCACAGGTCAATGGTGGAGTCGATCAGCGTGCCATCGAGGTCAAAGACAACCAGGCGGATTCGTTCGTGTGGGATGGCGCGGAAAACGCGGAGCATGAACCCAGTTTAAAGGAGCCGGCGGGGTCGGCTCCGCCGGCATAGATTCAATGGACCCGGATGCTCCCCGAGCCGCTTTCGGCCTTGACCAGTGGGCCGCCGCCGTTGACCTTGCTGCGAATGTGGTGCCTCTCCTGCGTGCCATTGGGGGTGGAGGATTGCTCCACATGCACGCCGCCGCTGCCCGTCTCCGCGTCCAAGTCGAAGCCCGCTTGGCCGACTTCCAACTCGATGGAGCCCGAGCCGGTTTCAAGCTTCCACGACTGGCCCGGAGTGCCGGCCACATGGATGTTGCCCGAGCCGGTTTCAGCGCTCAATGAGCCCATCACGCCGCGCAGCGTGATGGAGCCGCTGCCGGTTTCCGCCTTCACTAAGCCCGTGCCGTTGATTGCCGCGTCGATGCTGCCGGAGCCCGTCTCGGCTTTCAACATTCCGCTCAAGCCGACAGCCTTGATCTCACCAGAGCCGGTTTCAAGCGACGCATCCTGCCCGACGCCATCCACATGAATGTCGCCAGAGCCGGTGTCGGCTTTGAGAATGGTATTGGCCGGCAACTGCACGTCGTAATCAATGCTGATATTGTGCAGGTTGCCTGTGTGGTTGCCGACGCGCAGCACGTCGCCGGTTTGCTCAATGGGAGGGTGGCTGGCAATCTCCTGCACTCGCGCTTCGCTGCCGCCCCAGCCGGTTTTGACGCGGCCGTGAATCCGCACCTCTCCCTCGGTGCCACGCGACAGGTAAATGTGCCCGGCGCCGGTGCTGATAATCAACGTAGCCTGCCCTTTGACGGCCAGTGTGCGGTCAAAGGCAGCCTCTGATGCCAGCGCTGGGATCGCGCAAATGAGCGCCGCCGCCATCACTATGAATTTTTTCATGGTTCACCTCAGGGGGTTGGTTGACAGTTCTTCCTTGTCTCGCAGAAGTATACGCAGTGGTCCCGCGGCCAGTTCCCGCATTGCCGGCAGACTCTCATCTTTGAGGACGACCCTTGGTTGCAGCAACTTCAAATGCCCTCAGGGGCGGTTGACGCCGGGGCGTTGAAGCTTGTGGTAATTTATTATTTACAACAAGATGCACGTTTGATTCGCGCCGTCAAAAAGCCGTAAACAAACGTGTCCGTCGTCACCAAGGAATGCCTTGACTTTGGGGCTATAATCGTTGCGGTAATGAAGGCGGCTCAAGAGTGTTCCCCAGCAAAGGCCGCCGTTTGAGGAGGCATTCAGCATGAAACTCATCAGCACCCTTTCCGTGGCGGCTGTCATCCTGCTGCTGGTGTCACTGGCACCGGCGCTGCGCAGCGCGCAAGACACGCCCAACCATGCCACTGTCACCAACCCGGTGAAGCCCACGGCTGACTCGCAGGCGCGCGCAAAGCAAATTTACGGTATTGATTGCGCCATGTGCCACGGCTCTGACGGCAAAGGAAAAACCGACCTGGCCAATGAAATGCAGCTCCAGTTGAAGGATTGGACCGACCCGGCAACCTTGAAGGACAAGACCGACGGCCAGCTCTTTGACTTCATCCGCAATGGAACGGGCGAGGGCAAAATGCCGCCGGAGACTGCAGGGCGCGCTCCTGATGATGTGGTCTGGAATCTGGTGATCTACATCCGCAGCTTTGCCAATCATCCATAACACGCCAACACTTCTTTCCCAGTCAACCATTCTCCCCGCACTGGCGTCGGCTAATTCCGGCGCCAGTCGCCGTTTAGCCCCTTCAGTGCTCTCACCACAATCCAGCAGCCTTTGCCCGCTGCGATATTCTCAAAGTGAACAATGAGCGCAATTCTCAAACGCCTCGCCCTGGCGCTACCCGTTGTCTGGCTGGTGGTCTCGCTGGTTTTTCTTCTGATCCATCTGGTGCCGGGCGACCCGGTTGACTTGATGCTCGGCGAGGGCGCGACACCCGCCAACAAGGCCGCTCTCCGCCACGAACTGGAATATGACCGCCCCCTGCCCGTTCAGTACATCCACTACTGGAAGGGCGTGCTGCACGGGGACCTTGGCAGGTCCATCAAATACCAACTGCCGGTCGGGAAGATGATCCTGGAGCGTTACCCTTACACGCTGGCACTGACGCTCGCCTCGCTGGCGCTCGCGCTGCTGTTGTCGCTGCCGGCGGGGATTCTCTCCGCGATGCACCGCGGCCGCTGGCCGGACCGTCTGCTTGGCATCACCAGCCTCACCGGTCTGTCCATTCCAGGGCTTGCGCTCGGGCCGGCCTTGATCGTCGCATTCTCCATCTCGCTCGGCTGGCTGCCGGTCTCAGGCGCAAGCAACATTCCTTCTGCCCAGTTCAGCCTGACGGCCATCGAGCTGCCGTATCTCATCCTGCCCGCCGTCACCATGGGGTTGTCACTGGCCGCAATCCTCACGCGCATGGTACGCACGTCCATGCTGGAGGAGCTCAACCAGGATTACATCCGCACCGCGCGCGCCAAGGGACTGAGCGAAAGCGCGGTCATCTTGCGCCACGCGCTGCCCAATGCGCTGGTTCCGATTCTGACCGTGGTGGGGTTGCAATTTGGCGCCCTGCTTGCTGGGGCGATTGTGACCGAGACGATTTTTAGTTGGCCGGGGCTGGGCCGGCTTGTCGTCACTGCCATCTCCAGCCGCGACTACGAACTGGTGCAGGGGTGCCTGCTTGCCATCGGGCTGACCTATGTGGTGGTCAACGTGCTCACCGACGCGGCGACGAAGTGGGCCAACCCGAGGATGCGGGTTTAAAAGCCTGATTGTCTGCGCCAAACCATGGCGCTTGTTCATTTCCTTTGAGAGCAGCGCTTTGAACGTCCCTTACCCTGGCGGATAAGACTGAAAAACCCGACAATTCAACATCTACCGGCGGATCACAGGGGCTAAAGCCCGTGTAATTATTGACGATTGAGCGGCCCGGCTGAAGCCGTGCCCTGATACAAGCTTGCGCTTAGCAGGTTCCTTGAGCAATTCAAGAATCGCACAGCTCCGATTTTGCCGCGCGGTTCTCCACGGTAGAGGCAGCTCACTTGGAAAAGATTATGTAACCCCGCCCGCCCCTTCCTGAACCGCATGTTGGGGATTGCCTGAGCGCGAGCACCAATTTGAAAGGGCCGTTGCCGGGCAGGATGATTACTCGGACTCAAGCAGCGTGATAATCTCCACCTCCGGCTCGGCACCCTCTTTGAGCCGCAGCATTGCGCAGGTGACCGGCAGCAGGAACCTGCGCGGGCCGCACGAGCCGGGGTTCAAATACAGCACGCCACGCCGCTTTTCAATGAGCGGCTTGTGTGTGTGGCCGCTGAGCACGACGGAAAACTTTGCCACCGCCGGGTTGAGGCTGAGCTGCTTGAGGTCGTGCAACAAATAGAGGTAGTGGCCCGCGTAGATGAGCACGTCCGTCTCGGGGAGTTCCGCTGCCGCGCCGCTGACATCGACGTTGCCGCAAACTGCATGAACCGGGGCAATCTCCTCAAGCTCCTTGAGCACTCCACCTCCGCCCACGTCGCCAAGGTGCAGGATGCGATGAACGCCCTTGAGCGCTTTGGCAAGCTCGGGGCGCACCAGGCCGTGGGTGTCGCTGACGATGCCGAGCCGCACCGCGCTCATTGCATTCCGATCTGCATGCGCGTGCGCGGGTCGAGCTGGTCGCGCAATGCATCGCCGATGAAGTTGAAGCCGAGCACGGCGAGAGCGATGACGAGTGCCGGGGCAAAGACCAGCCGCGGCGCGTCGAAGAGATGAAGCCGCGCGTCGTTCAACATTGCGCCCCAGCTCGGCGCCGGGGCAGGAAGGCCAAGGCCGAGAAACGAGAGCGTCGCCTCGGCCAGAATCACACCGGCCATGCCGATGGCCGCCTGCACGAGTACGGGCTGGATGATGTTGGGGAGGATGTGGCGCAGGAAGATGCGCGGCCCGGAGGCGCCGAGCGCGCGCGCGGCCTCGACAAACTCACGCTCGCGGGCGGAGAGCACCTGTGCGCGGACCAGCCGCGCGTAACCCGCCCATCCGCCGATGGACAAGGCCAGCACGAGGTTGATGAAGCCGGGGCCGAGAAATGCGGCAAAGGCAATTGCCAGCAAAATGCCGGGCAGCGCGAGGAAGGTGTTCATCAGGACGGTTGTCAGGGTCATGTCAACCCAACCGCCGTGGTAGCCTGCCAGTCCGCCGATCGTAATGCCAAGCAGCAGCGAGGTTCCAACCACTGTCACCGCAATCGCCAGGGAGAGCCGCGCGCCATAAAGCAGACGAGCCAGCGTGTCG
>JAJXXN010000018.1 GCA_021781075.1 Acidobacteriota bacterium
ATTCATGTTGGCATCGCGCGCGGATTCGAGAATGCGGCGGTATTGCGCCGTGGTGACGCGGTTCGGGAAGCTGTCGAAAGGTATGACATCCGCGCCCTTGGCGAAGACCGGGATGCCGTTGACGAGGAGCTGGAACGAGCGGCCCCACTGGTCGGGATGGCGGTCGAGGACAATGGAGCGCAATCCGATGCGAAGTTTGCGCTGGTCGATGCCTACCCCCTTGCCATCAAGTTGCGCGGTGAAGTTGTAAAGGGATTGCGCGCCGTAGCCAGCCGGGTACCAGAGTTTGGGGTTCTGGATTTCGATGGGAAAATCGATGGTGTTGGGCCCCATATGGAGTTGCACCTTGCGCGCGAGAAAGATTTCCTTTGTACCGTCGTCGTAGCTGAGATTGATTTTTTCCTCATGCGGCTGGGCGGCGTTGATTTCCACCTCGGCATCAAAGTGTGCAACGCCGGTGGTGATGTCGCGCTGGTGGACGGAGAAGTCGGCAATGCGGGCAACGTCCCATCCCTCCACCCGCACCGGGTGGGTGATGCCGCTGGTGACAAAGCGCGGTCCCCAGTCCCAGCCATACTCGTATGCGGGTTTGCGGATGTAGGTCTTGGCGGCAACCTGGGTTTTGCTGAACCAGGGGTCAGTGGCGGCGGCGGCATCGGCGGCGGCAACGGCGGAGGGAAAACTGACCCAAAGCGAATTTTTCCCGGCGCGGAGAATGCCCTTCACCGGCACACGCCAGACGCGGAAGGCGTTGTTGGCGGTGAGGATGAGCTTGCCATTGAGAAAGACCTGGCATTGGCCGTCGAGGCCGTCAAAGACGAGGTCAATATTGCGACGCTGCAGCAGACCGGGGTCGGCATCAAAATCAAGCGTGTAATCCCAGCCTGTTTTTTCTATCCATTGCAGCTTGGATTCATTGTCTCGATAAAAAGGGTCGGGGATTTTTTTATTGGCTAGGAGGTCGAGATGCACGTCACCTGGAACCTGCGCCTTCAACCATCCAGGATCCTTGTCACCGGGGGCAAGGGCCTGCCGAAAGCGCCATCCATCGGCCAGTGTTTGGATTGAATTTTGCGAGGGCTTCGACTCGGCGCGCGGGGTTGTGATGGAAAGAAAAAGCAGTGAGCAGGCCAGCAGGTGTTTAATGAGCGACGGAATTTGGGGCATCGGGTCCTCTGGAAACCCAGTTTATACGAGTGAAACCAGAATTACCGGCGGCAAGGATGCAAAGTAACGGCATGAGCGGCAGGCGATAGCGGGCAACAGCCTGCGCGCCGCCCGATAGGAGGAGGAGATAGAGGGCAAAAATGATAAACAATGCTTTGGCGTGATGGGGGATTTGTGGATTGCACAGCGCGCGGGCGGCGTTGACAAGGAGCCAGAGCAAATAAGTGAATGCAAGGAGCATGACGACGAAGTGGCTTGGGTTGCCGCGCGCAAAGCGCCATGCGGTCGCGAGCAGATTCAGGTTTGCCAGATGCGAAGCGGCATTCCGTGGCGCGGCACCGAGAAGATCGAAGAGGTCGGCTGTGCCGGGAGTGAGCGCGATTATCGCGCTGCCTTTTAGCTGAAGAGATGCGGCCACAAAGGGATGCGTGGCGAGAATCCGCATCGCCTCGCGGCCTTGGTAAGCTGCGATGGCGGATTGCGGCCAATCAGATTGCTCCGGATGGGCGACGAAATAGCCGGCCCTGCTGCCATAGCCAAGTGATTTCTGCACCTGTTCAAAGGGGCGGTCTTCTGCTTGCGCCAGCACTCCGGCAGCCTCAAAAAAATAAAGGTTCTTCTGCTGGACAGTGGAGAAGCCGTTGAAATCCGCGATCCTCCAATTGCGCAGTTGCCAGGGGGCGAGTAGCGCGGCGGCAAGAAGCAGCAAGAGCAGCGGGGCTTCCGAGCGGAGGCGTGGGGTTTTCCGAAACTGGAAGAGCAAGCATGCGGCGAGAAAAATGGGCAGGTAATAGGCTATGGGCTTGCAGTAAACCGCCGCGGCTAAAATCATGGCGGATTGCGCCAGAACAGCGGGATGTTTTGACTCGATGAATTGAAGGAGGCGGTCGATGGCAAGCAGAAGCAGGAAGACGAAGATGGTTTCAGGATAGAGCTTGATGGAGTAAGCGCAGGAGAGCGGATCGAAGGCCATCAGCCAGGCAGCGAGCAATGCGATCTGGTTCTTGCGCGGATGTGCGGCGAAAATGCGGCCGGCAATGCGTGCGGTGAGCCATATGGAAGCGATGCTGATGGCAATTTGAAAAAGTATGGCAAAGAGAAAGCCGGGAGCGGTGGCAATGGCGAGAAAAAGCGGGTAACCAGGCGTGCGATCGAGCTCTGGCCCGCGGAGGTTGAAAAAACAGTCCTTGTGAAGCAGGTTGAGGCCGGGGAGCAAATAACTGAATGTATCGCCTCCGGTGATGATGGAGATGCCGGTGCGCATCAAGGCGAAGAGCAGAAGAAGTAGCCTGACCGCAAGTGCGGTGAGCAATGGTGCGCGCAGGGGCGATGGCTTGGAGTTGTGGAAAAGGTCCACATACAGGTCGGCCCACTCACCAACTCTGGATTTCAAATTGAAATGGGCAAGGATGCGCGCGCGGGCTGATTGGCCGAAGGTTTGGCGGGCCTCGGGTGTCATCCGTTGCACCGCGAGCATGGAGTTGGCGAGCGCCGCGGGCTCATGCGGCGGAACTATCAGGGCGCACTCCCCTGTAAGCTCATGCACACCGCCCACTCCGGTTGCCACCACCGGGAGTTCCATGGCCATTGCCTCGCCAACGACGAGCGGCATGCCTTCCCACGCCGATGAAAGCACAAAGGCATCGGCTCCAGCCATGAGTTGCGGCAGGTCGTCGCGGAGCCCCAACCAATTGATTGCGGCGGCGATGCCAAGTTGATGTGCGAGGGCAATCAGTGGGGTTTTTTCCGCGTCGGAGCCATCGCCGGCGATGAGCAGGCGCGTGGATGGTTCGGCTGCGCGCACCAGGGAAAATGCGTGCAGAAGGTTGGAATAGTCTTTGGCTGGTGTAATGCGCCCCGCGGCAAGCCAATGAAATTCCCCGCCCTGCCGGGATACAACCCGGCCAAGGCGGGCGGGCGAATACTCCTCGCTGTCTATTCCGTTGGTGAGCACCCGCATCTTCTCCGCGGGGACGGCGCTCAGCCGTACAAAGCGTTTCGCCGCGGCGCTGCTGACGGCAGTGGTCTGGATGCAGAGAAAATCCGT
>JAJXXN010000024.1 GCA_021781075.1 Acidobacteriota bacterium
GAGGGCGTGAAAGTGCGGCCTCAGGCGACTGGGCAAAAACCAGCTGGCAACATGGAAATTTTCGTAGTGGCTTTCAGCAAGTTCGCGGCAGTATGCCCGCGCCTGTTGCAAGGAGGGCGCAATGGCCGGGGTGCGGTAGCTTGCCGGCAAGGCTCGCCAACCGCGCTCAATCAACTCGTCAAGATGGGCATTCACCGGCATGGCAATCCACTTCGTCAAATTTGTTTTTTGATTTTTTCCAGGATGGAGGAGACCGCCGGATAAATCGCCGTCTTGATCTCATGGCTGCGGTTCATCAGTTTTTCAAAGACGCTTTTCAGGTCATGGAGGCGGGCTTGGTCGGTGATGAATGCATCCGCCTGGAATTGCCGGCCGGAAATCAATTCCAGCGCGCGCTTGCATATCTCCGGGGTATGGTGGAAGGTGGCGCGCATGATGATGTCGTTGTAGTGGATGCGATTGGTGTCCAGCTTGACATGTGTTCCTGTTGCGCACCCGCCGAAGAAGTTTACCGTGCCGCCCTTGCGAACCATTTCCACGGCCTGCTCCCAGGTGTCTGGCACGCCGACCGCTTCAATCACAATATCCGCCCCCTTGCGTTCTTTTGTAATCGCATGGACCGAATCAATCACCTTGTGTTTGCTGCTGATTTGCACCACATGTCTCGCGCCGAGATGCCTGGCGGCGCGCACCTGGCCATCATGCTTGACGACGGCTATGACTTCACATCCCTGAATGGCCGCCACATGCATCATCAACAGGCCCAACGGGCCCCCGCCGATAATGGCCACCATATCGCCCGGTTGAGGCAGGCAATCCTCAAAACCGTGCAGGGCGCACGCCAGGGGTTCCGTCAACGCGGCATGCTCGAAGGAGACATGGCCGGGAATCTGAAGGGTGTTTTTTTCAACGATCCGTGCGGGAATGCGAATGTACTCGGCATAGGCGCCATTGTTGAAAAGCAGGTCGTCGCACAGGTTTTCCAGGTTTCTTCGGCAAAAATAACAATTGCCGCAGGGCGCTGAGTTCAAAGCAACAACGCGATCACCCACCTTGAAGCCCTTCACGCCTGAGCCGACCTCAACGACTGTGCCAGCCTGTTCATGGCCGAATAAGGCCGGCGGCACAATCATCCTTGCGTGGTAGCCGCGGCGAAAAACCTTCAGGTCTGTGCCACAAGTGAGGGCCACGCCGACCTTCACCACCAATTCGCCCGCGCCAGCGATTGGAATGGGGACGTGCTCAATGCGCACGTCTTCGCGCCCATGCAATACCGCAGCCTGCATTGTTGTTGTCATACTCTTACAAGGCCCCCGCGCCCATTTGCGGTTCGATCATGATCTTCATTGAGTTGGCCTTCGGGTTCGACGCCATCTCAATGGCTGCGACTGACTCCTGCTGTGGATATCGGTGGGAGATAAGCCTGGTCAGGTCGAATCCATTCCGGTAACCGTTCAAAACCAGGTCCTTGACCTCATCGGCAAACTCAAATGTGGCCGAATAGGAGCCAATCAGGTCCTTCTCGTCCATGCAAACCGCACCGGGGTTGATTGTAGTCTCCCCGTGCTGAGTTTGGGCAAATAATAGAACCTTGCCGCCGGGGCGTGCCGCGTCCATCGCCGTCTGGATGATGGCATTTCCGCCGACGGCGAGAATGACTGCGTCAGCGCCGCGCCCGTCGGTCTCGCTTTTCATCCTCTCCACCACATTTTCCGTTGCGGCGTTGATGGGGTTCTTCAGGCCGAAGTTGGCCGCAACGCGGTGCCGCTCCGCATACAGGTCGGAGGTAAAAACCCGCGCGCCAGCCCTTGCGGATAGCGCAGCCAGCATGATTCCAATGGGTCCCTGGCCAATGACCAGTACGGTCTCATCCGAGGCAAGATTGAGCCGCTTTACCGCTTTCAAAATGGTGTTTACCGGCTCAAGGAAGGCCGCCTGCTCGAAGGGCACACCGTCGGGAATCAGATTCACGCCACCGCCGTCAACTATCCAATCCATCACGCGGATGTACTCGGCAAAGCCGCCCCCTGAGGGCTCAAAACCCGCGGTCGCGCCCACCTTTTTATATTGCGCGCATTGCGCCGGCGTGTGCTTGCGACAGTAATAGCAATGGCCGCAGGGCACGTGATGATAGACCTGCACGCGGTCGCCGATTTTGAAACGGGCCACGCCGGCGCCAACGGCAACGACTGTGCCGGCCATCTCATGGCCGAAAATACGCGGCGCGGAGTGTGAACCGGTGTGAATTTTTTTTAGGTCAGTCCCGCAGATGCCGCAGGTGGCAATGCGCACCAGCAACTCACCCGCGCCGATCTCCGGCACGGGTACGTTCTCAATGCGCACATCGTTCACAGCGCGGTAAACGGCAGCGCGCATGGTGGCGGGCAATACGGGCTCTCCTGAAGTCCCATTCACTTGGGTCAAAGTACTCATCCTATTGCTTTAAGTTCGCGCTCTACTTCAGCGCAAAGACGCTGCATAGCCAGTTTACTGCCACGGGCCATCTTCATCACAGCGGGCCAAAGCCATGGACGCAGCGCTGCAAACCAGGCAAACGCCCCCTCACGGAAGCCTCCGTCCGCAGTATGGAAGCTTGCGATGCCCTGCAATTCAAAATCGGGCGTGTCAGAGATTGATTTGATGCAATAAAAAGGAATTCCGTGCGCCTCGGAAAGCCGCGCCAGCGTGGCCGCTTCCATCTCCACGCAATCAGCCGCATAGGCTTGTTTCAATCTGTGTTTCTCTTCGAGGCCAGCAAAATGATCCAGCGTGACCACAACACCACCATCCCCGCTTGCGGTGGCAAACCGTTCACCGGTTCTTGAATCAATGACGGTGGATGGGCGCAAAACCTGGCCGATTGCAATTTCCTCTTGGCATGACCCCGCCCAACCGATGGATGCGAGGGATGCAACCGGCCCCAGGGCCAAAACCGTTTGAAATGCCCTTGTCGCAGCCGCTGGCCCCATGCCGCCATAGCCAACCATGCATTGCTCATTGCCCCAGAGCTCCACCCTGCCGCCGGCAATTTTTGGCAAATGCCGCACGAGTGGCGCAATCTCTCGCCGCAACGCTGCCAGGTAAACCTTGCGCGGCTTCATCCCTGCCAGGCCCTCTTTGCGCGCTTCGTCGCATAACCATTCTGTTCAAACCACTCGATTGCCGCCTTCATGGC
>JAJXXN010000135.1 GCA_021781075.1 Acidobacteriota bacterium
GGCGTGCACAACTCCGGCTGGGTGCAAAGCCCCGGCATGGATGAACTCGCCGACCCGGCCTATGAGCCGAAGCTCGAAGCCTACGTCAAGGGCGTCGTCGGCGCATTCGCCAACGACCCGCGCGTCCTCGCCTGGGACATCTGGAACGAGCCCGACAGCCCCGATGAAAACTACGGCGCCCACATCCTGCCTAACCACGTCGAACTCGTCAACGTGCTCCTGCCCAAAGCCTTCGGCTGGGCGCGCAGCGTAAATCCCATGCAGCCGCTCACCAGCGGCGTGTGGGAGGGCAACTGGTCCGACCCGGCAAAGGAGAGCCCCACCGTAAAAATTCAACTCGGCGAGTCCGACGTCCTCAGCTTCCACAATTACAGCGGCCCAAAAGATTTCAAGGCGCGCATCAAGGAGCTGCAACCCCTCGGGCGCCCCATCCTCTGCACCGAATATATGGCGCGCGGTTACGGCAGCACCTTCCAGGCAATTCTGCCCATCGCAAAAAAATACCATGTGGCCGCCATCAACTGGGGCCTGGTCGCCGGCAACATGCAAACCTGGCTCCCGTGGGATTCCTGGCAGCAACCCTACGTCACCACC
This sequence comes from Acidobacteriota bacterium, assembly GCA_021781075.1. Lineage (GTDB taxonomy): Bacteria > Acidobacteriota > Terriglobia > Terriglobales > Acidobacteriaceae > CAIMNN01. The sequence goes on from JAJXXN010000135.1 coordinate 595, forward strand.
CAGCCCGCCATCTGGCACCACGATATTTTTCATATGGACGGCACGCCTTACAGCCAGGCCGAGGTCGACTTCATCCGCAAAATCACCGGCCACCGTTGAGCGTGCTTCACATTCCCCATCGCACCAGCACACCTGCCAGCGCCGCTCCAATCAGCGGCCCGGCCACAGGTATCCACGCATAGCTCCAATTCGAGCCGCCCTTGCCCGGGATCGGCAGAATCGCATGAATAATCCGCGGCCCCAAATCGCGCGCGGGGTTGATTGCGTACCCTGTTGTTCCGCCCAGGCTCAAGCCGATCCCCCACACCAGCGCCGCCACCAGCCACTGCCCCATGCCCGCCGCCATCCCCTTCCCAGCCACACCATGCGAAAAAATCGCATTCACCACCACTATCAACAGTGCCGTCGCCAGCACCTCGCTCAGCAAATTCCAAAAATTCGACCGCACCGCGCCATTCGTCGAGAAGATTCCCAGCTTCGCCCCCGCGTCTTCACTCTCCTTCCAATGCGCGCCATAGTGCAGCGCCACCAGCGTCGCGCCCAGCATTGCGCCCAACAACTGCGCGGGCCAATACAAGGCCAGAGAGGAATAGTCCCCGCTCACCACCGCCGCGCCCAGTGTCACTGCCGGGTTCAAATGCGCCGCCGCGCTGCCAAAGGCCTGCGCCACCAGCACCCCGCAGAGCACCGCCATTGCCCAGCCGCTCGCAACCACAATCCAGCCCGAGCCCTGCGCGTAACTCCTCTTCAGTGTCACGCCAGCATTCACGCCCGCTCCAAGGTAGATCAAAACCGCCGTGCCCAAAAACTCGCCAAACCAAATTGTGTGCATCCCGGCCTTTCACTCTTGAAAAAATTGAATTGCCCATCGGGTGAAACCATTCTCAATCACACGCCCCAGGGCGGTCGAGCTTCATTTCGTCCCTGGAATCCCCTGCTCGTACTTCTCCCAATGCCACAAAATCTCGCCCGCCACGCTCCCGCCCACGCGGTACGCATTCTCCACCGCAGGCAAAAACGCAGGCGACTTCGACGCGCGCTGATGCTGCAAACTTTCCGCCGCCGTTTGCCCGCGCGCCTCGCGGTCATAGTTGCTCACGGTGCGCAGAACCATCACCCGCCGCCAATCCACGCGCCCCGCATCGCCCAGCCGCTTCAACGCCGTCAGCGTTCCCGCGTCCTCCATCGCGCTGGTCGCGTACTCGCCCTTGCCGTCTGTAAAGTACCTCACCCACTCCCGCGCCCAAGCCTCCATCCTGGCTCCATGCCAATACCTAGCCGAGGCCAGCTCATCGCCCAACAACACAAACGAGGCCTTTTGCGCCGCAGCACCCTCATAATCCTTTTCCGCGGCGTGCATCTCAGCCGAATCCATCAACCGAGTCCCGCGCGTCCGCTCAAAGGCCCACTCCGCCAGCGCCGCATTCAATGCAAACACCTGCCCCTCCTGCGCGTTGACCGGCTGCTCATACGGCCTGCTCTTCCCCAGTGGAATCGTGCCCGTCGTCCAACCCGCGGGAATGTCGCGCCCATCCAGCTGATAGCTCAAATCCCCGTCCACCACCCAACGCGCCCACACTGCCGAGCCAAGCGACGCACGCCCGGGGTTCGCACCCGCAATCCCCGCCACAATCCAGTACGCATGGCTAAAATCAAAGCGCGGGTCAAGCCCCACCGCCATCATCGTGGCCGCCGCGTGCGCGGGCCCCTCGCCGGTCAGCACCGCCATCTCCCCCGCGTCGTTCATCCACACCGCGTGCCCCGCGCCCGCCACATCGTAGCTCTTGTCCAAGTGGTCCCGCTCCACCCAGAACTGCAACTCGCCGGGCGCATCCCCCGTGTCCGCGCCCACCTCGAACGCCGCCACCACCACCACTTTCACCGGGATGGGCTTGCTTTGCGCCCCGCTGGACAAGCACAGCCCGAAGGCCAACATTCCACCCAAAAATCTCTTCATGCTTTCGATCATAATTCCGTCCGTGGATTTCCATTTCGCATCCCGCCTCGCACCGTCTACGATGTACGTAATTCTTTTGTGAGGTTCGCAACGTGCCGCTACGCGCCACCATCACCTCGTCGCTCTCTCTGCTGTGCCTGCTTGCTTCCGCCGCGCCTGCGCAGCAGCAGTCTGCCGCCAGTTCCAACCCCGCCTCGCAACATCCCCAATGGAGCATCGTCCTGCACGGCGGCGCCGGCGTCATCGAACGCAAAGACATGAGCCCCGAGGCCGAGGCCGCCTATCGCGCCTCGCTCGCCTACGCGCTCAAAACCGGCTCCGATGTGCTTGACCGCGGCGGTTCGGCCCTCGACGCCATCGAGGCCGCCATCCAGGTCCTCGAGGACGACCCGCTCTTCAACGCCGGGCGCGGTGCCGTCTTCACCGCCGACGGCCGCAACGAACTCGACGCCGCCATCATGGACGGCTCAAGCCTCAAGGCCGGGGCCGTCGCCAGTGTCACGCGCACGCGCCATCCCATCAGCCTCGCCCGCGCCGTCATGGATAAAACTCCACATGTGATGCTGATTGGTTCTGGAGCGGATGATTTTGCCGCGAAAGCCGGCCTCGAGATCGTTCCACCC
>JAJXXN010000115.1 GCA_021781075.1 Acidobacteriota bacterium
GATGCGGAATCTGACCAATTGGCATCCCGCCACACCCGTCCAAATGTTTTTCTTCTTTTACCTGGCCACCGTACTGATTTTGGCCGCGATGTTTTTGTGGGACCTGAAGAAGGGTCGCGTGATGCGGCAATTTGTGGTGGCATCGGCTTTTGTGCTCGTGGAGGGCGCGCTCTCCATTTATCTCTTCCTCAATCCCGCATGGCATGGGCTGACACAGGGCTGGATAGAAAGCTGGGCATCACTCAATTGATAAACCCATGAGGTGACAGGAATGAAACTGCACACCACGGCCACCTGGAGCGCGCGCGACGACCGCAGGGCGCCACTCTTCTGGCTCGCGCTGTTTTTGATTGGGACCTTTCTGGGCTTTGGCCTGGACCTGAAGCATTATTTTCATCAACACCCGGCTGCGCCGATGGGCACACATGCGCACGCGGTGATTTACACGATCTGGCTGGTCATCCTCACCGCGCAGGTTTTGCTGGTGGAGAGCGACAAGGTCGCATGGCACAAGCGGCTGGGCTGGTTTGCCGCCGGTTGGGCCGCGCTGATGCTGGTTTTTGGGTTCATAGCGATCATGGGGTCTGAGAGCACGCGGTTGCACAGCGCGGATTTTGATGCGCCCTTTATTGCCGTCTCCTACGCGAACCTGATCAATTTTTCGTGGATGATCGGCTGGGGAATCAAGCTGCGCAAGAACCCGGCGGCGCACAGGCGCCTGATGATGCTTTCGGCGGTCGCATTTGCCGACCCGGTTTCTCGCGGCTGAGTTACATCGTTTTCAATCCCAATCCGCAAACCGCGGTGCAATTTTATTTTTGGATGTACTACGGGAACCTGCTGATGCTGTTGCTGATGTTTTTGTGGGACGTTCGCAAAGGCCGGGTGATGAAGCAGTTTGTGATTGGCGCCGTGGGCATGGAAGCGGCCCACTTGGTGGTTGCGTTCCTTTATTTTTAGGGCCCGTGGAAGGCTTTGAGCACGCAATGGATCGAGGGCTATGCGCGGTTCTTTCATTTGGGCTGACAGTGAGCGTGATTGAGCGTGCAATTGAAAAGCCCTGGCAATCAAGCCGGGGCTTTGTTATTGCTTGGTGTGGAATTACTCCACCGGTGGCGGGTAATAGGGCAGCTTGTCGTTCTTCTCGTTGGCGCGCTTGATGGTGACGTCATCGAAGAGCAGCGAGGGTGCGAGCACCGTCTCCGCCACGCCGCCGATGAAATTGTCGGCGAAGAGATCGCTGCCCGCGGCAACAATCCCGGAGCGCAAGGTGCGCAGGTCCAGGTCCTCGAGCTTTGCGCCACGCACCAGGGTGCGACTGCCGTCGCGGCCGACTTTGTAGAGCAGCCGCGGCCTCATGCCGCCCTGCAAGGCGGCGACCACATACACGTTCTCAAGCCCACGGTCTTTGGCCAGTTCCAGCAGTTTATGGTTCAGCTCGTTTTCATCAACGCCATGGGAGGCGGAAATTTTCAGCACGCCCACCACCGGCTGCGCATCGGCGAAGAGCGCGGCGCGGCTGTGTCCATTTGAGTTGGGAAAATCGCGGATCGGCGTCCGGCCGAGCAGATAGTTTTCCAGCCTGCCATCCTTGACTACTTCAACGGCCTGCGCGGGAACGCCCTCATCATCGATGGCATAGCTTCCGGCGAGCCCTTTGCCCTTCCACTCCGCGAGCGTGGGGTCATCGACCACGCTGAGGAACTCCGGCAGCACGCGCGCGTGATAGCTGGAGGCAAAGGCGCCCTTGGTGCGCGCAGTGGTTCCCAATTGCGGGCGCTCGGCGGCAATCGGCCCGGAGAGCAGGCCATGCATCACGCCGGCCGCGGCATCCGCCTCAAGCAGCACGGGCCCGTGGTACTCCTCCTCGACCAACGGCGCTTTCATCAATTCACCCAGCCCGTTAATGCAATCGATGGCATGGCGGTTCAACTCCGCAGGCGTGTCCATGTCGCTCAACTTTGTGCCCGCAAGATAGTAGCTGCGGTCAAGCTTCATGCCGTCGGCGGCCTGTCCACCGGTGCTGAAGTTCTCCTCGAAGCGCATCTCGGTCGTGCGCGTGATGGTCCCTTCGCTGTTGACCAGCCAGGTTGTGACCAGATAGCTGTTGAAAAAGGCGCGCGAGTACTCCACGTCCTCGGGCCGCGCCACAAGGCCCTTCTCCTTGCGATAAAGCTCCGTGACCCGCGCGATGGCATTCACCCAGTCATTTTCATCCACCTGCAAGCGCCGCTCGGGCTCGAGCAAAATGACGGCCGGCTCATGGGAAAAATCATCGGCCTGGGGCGGCGTCTCCACCTGTTTCAACTCCGCCTGCCGCTTGGTAAAGGCATCGAGCGCGGCCTTGTATGCGTCGTCGGTTGCGGACCACAACGCGGTGCGCAGTGCGAGTGGGTTGTCATCCACCACCTCAATTTGCGCGCTGGTGTCACCCTCGCCGGAGCTGTTGAGCTTGTAATCGCCCACATGCACAATGACACGCGCGCCGCGGCGGCGCAGGCGGGTGATGTTGAGCGTGGCGCCGTACTCGGCATTGGTGCGGAAGCCGTCAATCTCCTCGACCCGGTACTCGATGAAAAACGGTTTGGTAAATCCCTTCAGTTGCAGGCCGGAGGTGGAGCGGTCGAGCTCATCGAGCATCGCCTTGAGGACAGGATCCTTGAGCGCCTCGGCGCGGGTTGCCTTGACTGGTTGTGCAACAAGTGGAAGCGCGAGAGCGAAGAAAAGAGTGAACCATGTGAGCGGCGTTTTCATCTATTTGCCCTCCTGCGCTGAAGGCTTTGGCAAAATCGGCGGCCGTGAGTCGCCCTTCGGCTGCCGCTGGGTTTCAATCGAGCTCATCAAGATCGCCGGCGCCACCGCGCTGACCGGGATGGAGCCGGACTCGGCGCCGCACTCCCCATTGAAGACCTCGCTTGTGTCGCCGGTCATGAGGATGCTTTTCATTGCGGCGAGCGGCGTGCCGACGATGCTGACACCGCGGACGAGCTCATCCGGGCGGCCATCGACATAGACACGCCAGACGACAAGAGGAATCACCTGGAATGCCTGCGGCGAGTTGCGCTGTGTGACGGCGAAGCCGGAGGAGATGTCTTCAAAGTAAAGCCCATAGGGCTTGCCCTGCTTCTTTGCCTCGGCGATCAACTGCTTCCGCAGCACGGCATCGGGGACTGATTTGGTCGAGCTCACAATGAGGTTGCCCTGCCGTCCGGTTGGCATCAGGCCGGTTTGCGCACGCCCGTGGCCGTTGGTGTTGGCAAAGCTGGCGATCGGCAGCCGCGACATGAGGAAAGTTTTCAGCACACCATCCTGAATCAGGTCCACACGACGCGCCTGTTGCCCTTCATCGTCAAACCTGTAATAACCGCTCAGCCAAGTGGAGCCGAATTTTTTTTCTGTGGGGTCATCGGAGACCGATAGAAAATCCGGCAGGATGGGTTTGTTGATTTCCTTTGTGAAGGTCTGGCCCTCCTCGTCGCCACGCTGGCGCTGCCCCTCGAGCCGGTGGCCCAACACCTCATGGAAAAAGACGGCAGCCGCGCGCCCGGAGAGAATCGCAGGCCCGTTGAAGGGTTCGGTCACGGGGGCCTTGCGCAGGGCTTCTAGGCTGTTGCCCAGCTCGCGCAACTGTGCCTCCATCTCCGCCTGGCTCGGCAAGTCTTCCGCTGTCTCCGCCTCAAAGGTCTGCGCGCGAAAGAGGTCCATGCCGTCGTCGGCGCGGGTCATTGCAAAGACGACGATGCGCGCGGAGCGATGCGGCTGGACAATCTTCGATCCCTCTGTGGAGACAAAATATTGCGAGCCGGCATTTGCCGTGAAGATCACGAAATTCTGATAGACATCAGGAAACCCGTTGAAGACCGCCGAGAGCGCGGAGAGCCGCCGCTGCCAGGCGGTAAAGTCAACTTGAGGCGGCGCGGCGGGCTGGCCAATGGCAACCTCCGCTTTCTCCTGCGAGAAGTCCGCGGAGTTGTCCTCCTCCTTGGCGCGCACCTGTGCCCCGGTCTTCACGCGCAAGTAGGTGTCGAGCGCCTTGGCATAGGCAATGTTTGTCACCTCCCACATGGAGCTGGAGATGGCGCGGCTGTCGTCGCCGAGTGGAATCTGCACGCCTGTCGCAGCACCGACGTGGTTTGCGTCATGGGTGTTGTCGAGCGAGGGATCGCCGACGCGGACCACCACGTCCCCCATGCGCGTGTGTGTCGTGCCTGAATCAACCAGCCCGCCGAATGCGGCGCGAATGGTCACCTCAGTCGCATCGTCGATTGAATAGCTGATGAAGTAAGGCGGCAATTGGGTGATTGCATTTTGATTTTGCGCGTCCGCCTTGCCCGCCTCGCGCTGCCCATGCGCGGAGTTCGGCGTTGACGCCCACTCGCCCTGCGTTGCGGGTTGCGCTTCCGCACGTGGATGCGACAAATCAGTGAATGCGCGGTTCAGCTCGTTGGAGAGGGTTGTGAGCAGCGGCGGTTGATTGCCTTGCGCCGCGGATGCCTGTGCGCAGGCCAGCAGAATGCATCCGGCAAGCAAGGCTGAATTGGATGAAGAAAGTTTGACTGCACGAAATAAGAAGAATCGCAAGCGCCACTCCAGTCCTGTACCTATAATCACCTTGTACTTCTTCAGACGGTTGCCAGTCCAGTCGCGTCCATCTTTTTTCACCCCATGCGGCGCAGTATCTGGTAGGATTCATTCGATTCGCTCCACAGTTTAAACCGAACGTCTAACCGGAGGCACGCCGCCATGAGAAAAACCCTGCCGCCCATAGTTCTTCTCCTTTCGATGTTTCTGCTCTCAGTGGGCGCGCGCCTCACAGCACAGCCCGCGTCCAGCGCACCGGCAACACAGCCGGCGGCCACGCAAAGCCAGACGGCGCAGGATTCATACCAACTGAACGGCGATACACTCCGCAATGCGATCGCAATCACCCGCATCCACCACACGGTCGCGCTCGTTGACATTGCCTGGGGCATCCTCACGTTGTGGCTTTTCCTCTCGCTCGGCTTCGCCACCCGGCTTGAACGCTTTTGCCAGTCGCGATTTCATCTCCGATTTTTCCAGGGCGCGTTGTATTACACACTCCTCATCCTCATCCTGACCGTGCTTGAATTGCCCATCACTCTCTACAACTTCCATGTTGACAGCCGCTTTGGCATCAGCGTGCAGACGTGGCCGAGCTGGTTCCGCGACCAGGGAATTTCGCTGGCGCTCGCGCTCACCGTCGGTGCGCTGCTGATGCTGCTTTTCAATTGGATAGTGCGCAAATCACCGCGCCGTTACTGGCTGTGGGGCTGGCTTATCGCGGGGCCGCTGATGGTCTTCACGATCGTGGTTTCACCCTACCTGGCGGGGCTATACGACAAGATAGAACCGCTTGACCAACACCACGCCGAGCTTGCGACCAAGCTCGAGGCGCTGGTTGCGCGCACCGGGACCAACATTCCGCGCAGCAGAATGTACATCGCGCTCCTCGGCGCAAAATCAAACGGGATCAATGCGTACGTTGCCGGCATGGGATCGACCAAGCGCATGGTGATTTGGGACACGACCGCGACGCGGCTGCCGGACGATGAAATTCTCTTCATCATGGGCCATGAAAGCGGCCACTATGTTTTGCACCACCTTCCGAAGATGATTATGCTGGATTTCTTCATCGTGCTCATCGGCTTTTGGCTCACGGCAAAACTTGGCGAGTGGATCCACTCACGCAACGCATCCAAATGGAAGCTTGGCGAGTACAGCTCGCGCTCCGGCTTTACCGTGCTGCTGCTTGCGCTCAGCATCGTGGGCCAGTTCATTGCGCCGACGATGAACGTGGTGAGCCGCCACTTTGAACATGAGGCGGATGTTTACGGGCAGGAGGCGATTCACTCGCTGGTTACCAACCCGCAACAAACCGCCGTCCGCGCCTTCAACGCCCTTGGCGCCGCCTGGCTTGAGGACCCCAACCCGAATCCATTTTTTGAGTTCTGGTTTGACTCCCACCCCTCCGTTGCCGACCGCACAAAATTCGCCGCACATTACGATCCCTGGGCGAATGGCGGGCATGGCAGGTTTTTTGCGAAATGATTGAACCAGCCAGAGCTGTCACTCCGGCAGCTTTGCGCTCAACAAGCCATACAGCCATGTTCCCGCCAGCGCACTGACAACCGCGGCCAGCATCACCGTTATCCCATTGCCGATGAGCGCAAAGAGCGGCCCCGGGCAGGCACCGGTCAGTGCCCATCCCAGGCCGAAAAGCGTTCCGCCAATTGCGTAACGGAAACCGCGGCCGAAGTTTCTGCGCTGCGGATTGATGGCTTCCCCACCCAGGGCGCGAATTTTGAAGGCTCGCAGCGCGCGTAGTGAAAGCGCTGCTGTTGCAATTGCAGCAGCGATGATACCGTACATGCGGAACGATTGAAAGCGGAACATCTCTTGAATTCTGAACCAGGAAAGCACCTCGGAGCGCGTGAGCACATAACCGAAGGCCACGCCGAGCGCCAGATAGGCCGGCAATGCGGCAACAGGCGTCGCGGTTGAAGATTGCGCATCCGCGCCGCAACCATCGAACGAAGTGAACTTTTCAGATGCCATGCGCGCCTCCCAGGATGATTGGCAGCAAAAACCAACTGGCCAGCAATCCGCCGGTGAAAAAACCAAGGACAGCGACGAGGGATGCCGGATCAAGGTTTGCCAGTCCGCTGATGGCATGGCCGGAGGTGCAACCGGCGGCATAAGCGGTGCCGAAGCCCACCAGAAAACCGCCAACGATGATCAGGGAGATTCCGCGCGTGGTTTTCAATTGCTTCCAGTCAAATATTTCTTTCGGCGCGAGTCCGGCGAAATCATGAATGCCCATCGACTGCTGGGTTTTGATTGCGGCTGCGCTCAGGCGAACACCATTTGCCCCGCCTGTGCCGGCAGCCAACGCGCCACCAAGCACAACGCCAAGCAGGAAGAGCAGGTTCCAACGCCCGGCGCGCCGCCAATCATAACGGAAATGCGCAATGCGCACCGGCGTAATCGCCGCGCAAATGTGGCTCAAGTTGCCCGAGATGCCAAAGACCTTGTTGCCGAGCAGCAACAAAACCGGCACGAATAAACCAATCAACGGCCCGGCAACATACCAGGGCCACTCCGCATTCAACCAAGCAAACATTTTTCACCCGCCTCCCTTCATGGCAGCGGCCATTGCCCGGCCGCCGCCCGGTTGATTGTTCATTACCTCTTCGCCCACGCATAGGCCACCGAAAATGAGTTCTGATACATGCTGAGGTTTGCATTGCCCCCGCCATAGGACGGCGCAATCGAATTGTCGCCGTTCAACGTGTTGTTGAATGCATGCACATAAGCCACGCTGATCTCATTGCCGTTGGCGCGCTTGAAGGTTGCACCCGCATGCAGATGGTCCTGGACAACGGCCGGCGCCAGCAGGTTGAAAAATGTTTGCGTCTTGTCGAATGGAAGCCCGGAATGGTTGTAGCCTGCGCGCACGGTGACGCCCCGCGCTGCTTCCACTTCAACGCCCGCCTTGAGGGCGTTGATGCTGTGCCAGCCGAAGCCGGGACCGTTGGCGGCGCCCAACTGCGCCTGGTTCGCGTCGGAGTTGGCGATTGACTTGACGCTGCTGTACAAAATGCGCTCCTCATCGGCCTCCACGTTCACCCTTGGCGTGAGATGCAGCAGCACACCGGCGCCAAAGTTGGCGGGCACATCGAACTTGCCTCCCTCGGCAAACAGGCCTTTGTAGCGGTCAAAAGCCGTTGCGTAGGTCCGCGATTGATAAGTTGCGCCCACGGAAATAAACTTGTCCAACTCGGCCTGCCATCCGATGCGCACACCGAATCCATAGGAGTTCGAGTGCCCGGTGTTGGTCACATGCGCCGGGTCGATTGAGTAGGCCGGGTTGGCGAAGTTTTCAAGCCCCTCGGCGGCAAATCGCTGGTAGAGGAGATTCGCGCTCACACCGACCGTGTTGCGCTTGTCAAGCTTGAGGGCAACCGCGGGGGCCAGGAACACCTGCTCAAGGTCGACACCGCCGCGCGTTGTGCCGAGGAGCGGAATCGGGGTTTTGTAAGAGGTGTTCATGCCGCCATTGCCGTAGAGGGCAATACCGTAGACAACCCTGCCGTTGAGTTCACGGCTGATGCCGAACTCGGGAATCACAAAATTCACCACGCGGTTGGCGTCATAACTGCCATTGACATCCGGGTAACCCGGCGGCAGCGTGTTGCCGCTGATGGCGCCAAAGCGGACAGGGCGAAAGAGCGTGAGGCCAAGGTCGATACGGTCACGCGCGCCGATCAAAGCTGCGGGATTTGTTGCCTGCGCCAACGCATCGCCTGAAGCGGCTATGCCCGCGCCGGCCTTGCCCAACTGGCGGGTTCCATACCCCGCGGACAAGTACCCGTCGGTGGCAGTTGCGCTTTGCAGGAGCAAAAGAAAAATCAGTACAACGGGGAAGAGCTTTCCAATTGCAAATTTCATCCTGGCGATTCTCCTCAAATCACTTGCGGTGTTGTTGCGCATTGCGCCGAGGCAACAAAGGACTCAGCTTGCTTGCGCTTTGGAGGTAATCGCCGGTAACGCCCTTGGGTAGTGCTTATTTGCTCTGGAAAGAGAAAACCCACCTGCCGGGCATCATCCGGCGGTGGGTTGCTGTGTGGAGAAGTGTGCTTGGGATTACTGAGTATCCCGCCCCGCCAGAGGCATGGTCATGTGATGGCACATGCAACAACAGCACATCATCCGATTCATCCTCTTGTGGGGCACTGGCATAAAAAGACCATACACAAATTTGTGTTGGAATGCAACAGTTGAATTCCTGTTCCGATGATTGGCGCCTTGGAACGCGCATGGCCGGAGCGCGAACAAAAGCGCATATTGTTATACTGGGCTAGGATGCAGACACAGTTGTCCCTCCGGCATCCACATCAATAATCCCAACTGAAATCGAGCAGAACAGAAACCAACCATGGCATTAAATTGCGGAATCGTCGGCCTGCCCAATGTGGCAAGAGCACCATCTTCAACGCCCTCACAGCGGCCAAGGCCCAGGCGGCCAATTATCCCTTCTGCACCATTGACCCCAACGTCGGCATCGTCGAGGTGCCCGACCCGCGCCTCGACCGCATCACACAATTCGTCAAGCCCAACCGCACGGTGCCGACCACGATGGAGTTCATCGACATCGCCGGGCTCGTCGCAGGAGCCAGCAAGGGTGAAGGCCTTGGCAACCAGTTCCTCGGCCACATCCGCTCGACTGATGCCATTTGCCACGTGGTACGCTGCTTTGACGATCCCAATGTGATCCACGTTGCAGGCGGCGTCAATCCCCTGAATGACATTGATGTGATCAACACCGAGCTGATGCTCGCCGACCTCGACACGGTGGAGAAGCGCTATGCCAAGGTTGAAAAAGCAGCCAAGGTCACGGCGGATTCAAAGGTGAAGGCAGAGGCAGCGGGCTTGTACAAGCTATTGGAGGCGTTGCGCGCGGGCAAACCGGCGCGCGTTGTGGAATTCACTGAGGAAGAACGCGCCGCGGTGCGCGAATTGCAACTGATCACGGCCAAGCCGGTGCTGTATGTGGCCAATGTGGATGAGGATGGATTGAAGAACGGCAATGAGTGGGTGCGAGCGGTGGAGAAGCGCGCCGCGGAGGAGAACTCCGAGGTGGTCAGCATTTGCGGCGCAATGGAGGCCGAGATTGCACTGCTGGAGCCGGCCGAGCGCGGCGACTTTTTGAAGGAGCTTGGATTGACCGAGCCGGGATTGAACCGGCTGATTCACCACGCCTACCACCTGCTTGGCCTCATCACCTACTTCACCGCAGGCGTGCAGGAAGTGCGGGCCTGGACAATCCACCACGGCGACAAGGCCCCGCAGGCCGCCGGCGTGATTCACTCCGACTTTGAGCGCGGCTTCATCAAGGCCGATTGCTACCACTGCGAGCACCTCTTCGAGTTTGGCAGCGAGCAGGTGGTAAAGGAAAAAGGACTGCTGAGGTCTGAAGGCAAGGAGTATGTGGTGAAGGACGGGGATATTTTGTTCTTCAAATTCAATGTTTAGCCCAATTGAAGAAGTTGGGTTGCGGCACTTACACTGTTTCCGAAAGGTTTTCTTCCATGAGCTATCCTGCAAACTACCGCTACTCGCGCGAGCACGAGTGGATTGAAGTGAACGGCACAATCGGCACCGTCGGCATTACAGATTACGCGCAAAGCTCGCTCGGCGACATTGTCTACGTGGACGCGCCCAAGGTGGGCGACGCCGTCACCGCCGGCGCAACCTTCGGCTCTGTTGAGAGCGTGAAGGCGGTCAGCGACCTCTACTCGCCCGTGACCGGCAAAGTGACGGCGGTGAACGAGGAATTGAAGAACGCGCCCGACAAGATCAACGAGAACGCGCACGAGGCCTGGATCATCAAGGTTGAGATTGCGAACCCGTCCGAGCTGGACGCGCTGCTGGACGCCGCGGCCTATGAGGCGTTTGTGAGCGAAGAAACCGGCGCTTGATCGACGCGCGGTTGCGGTCTCCTAAGAACTAAAAACCAAACCCGCCCCTCGATTGAAGCATTTTAATCCGAGGGGCGATTTTATTTACATCCGAAAAGTTTTCTACTATATTTTATTGCCATGTCGTAATTCACACCGCCATACGCAACGCCGGCCTTTCATTTCGCTTACAATGAAAGCGTCCTTCCGCAAGCATTTTTTACTGCGTGAATGCAATCCTTCCGAGGCCCAAACTCACCATGCGTTACCTTCCAAAATCACCCACCGAGCGAGCGGAAATGCTTGCCGCCATTGGCGCCGCCGCCATAGACGACCTCTTCCGCGTCATCCCCGAGCCATTCCGCATTGCGGCGGACCTCAAGCTTCCGCGCCAACACGCCGAGGGCGAGATCATTGCGCACTTTCGCGCTGCCGCGGACAAAAACGCTCAAGGCTATGCAAGCTTTCTCGGCGCAGGCACCTATCGACACTACCGGCCCGTGGTGATTGATTCGCTGGTGCAGCGCGGCGAGTTCCTGACAAGCTATACGCCATATCAGGCGGAGATAACGCAGGGCACACTGCAGGCAATCTTTGAGTTCCAAACCATGATCGCCGAGCTGACCGGCATGGATGTGGCCAACGCGAGCATGTACGATGGCTCTACCGGCGCGGCTGAAGCCGTGATGATGGCCGTCCGCATCACCGGCCGCGACAAGGCCGTGGTCGCAAAGACATTGCATCCCGAGTATCGCGAGGTGCTTGCGACTTACACACAGCACCAGGGGATTCCGGTTGCGCTTGCGGGTTATGACGCGGAGACGGGCCGGGTTGACCTCGCCACGCTGGACGCAGCAATCACCGAGGAGACGGCCTGTGTGCTGGTACAGAGCCCGAATTTTTTCGGCGTGATCGAGGATATTCCCGCGATAGCAGCGATTGCGCATAAAAAGGGAGCGCTGCTGGTTGTTTCCATCGCGGAGGCGGTTTCGCTGGGCATCGTTGAGCCGCCGAAAGAGGCGGATATTGTCAGCATGGAAGCGCAGTCCTTTGGTGTGGCGCCCAGCTACGGTGGGCCGTTCTGCGGAGTGATTGCAACTCGCGAGCAATATGTTCGGCAGATGCCGGGGCGGTTGGCGGGACAGACGGTGGACCGCGACGGCCAACGCGGATTTGTGCTGACACTCTCAACGCGGGAGCAGCACATCCGCCGCGAGAAGGCAACGTCGAACATCTGCACCAACCAGGCATTGGTCGCGCTGATGGCGACGATTTTTTTGACCGTTTACGGCAAAGAGGGCATCCGCGATCTTGCGGAGCAAAACCTCGCCAAAGCCGCGTATGCGGCCAGCGTGCTGGGGAAGGCGAAGGGCGGGAAGGTTTTGTTTGCCGGCTCTCCGCGATTTCATGAATTTGTGCTGCAAACGACCGAATCCGTTGCGCAATTGAACGCACGTTTGCTCGGGAAGAAGATCATCGGCGGCCTCGACCTGGCGCGTTGGTATCCCGAGCTTGGCAATGCAAGCCTATGGTGTGCGACCGAGTTGAACACGAAAGACCAAATGGATGCGGCGACGGGGGTAATAGGCTGATGACCACAAGCAAAGTTCATTCGCATTTGACGCAGAACGAAGGGCTGATTTTTGAGAAGTCATCGCCCGGCAAACGCGGCTACAAGCTGCCGCCGCTCGATGTGCCCGCGGTTGACGCAAAGCAATTGTTGGGCGTGGCCTATCGCGCCGAGGCAGCGGAGCTACCCGAGGTCAGCGAGATCGAGATCATCCGGCACTTCACGCGGCTTTCGACGTGGAACTACGCGATCGACCTCGGCATGTACCCGCTGGGCAGCTGCACGATGAAGTACAACCCGCGGGTGAACGAATTTGTCTCGCGGATCGAGGGCCTTGCGGAGGCGCACCCGTACCAGCCGGAATCGCTCTCGCAGGGTTCGATGGAGATTGTCGAGCTGCTATCGCAGTGCCTGCTCGAAATCACCGGGATGGACGCGATCACATTGCAACCGGCGGCGGGCGCGCATGGCGAGATGACCGGCATTCTGTTGATCCGCGCCTATCACCAGTCGAAGGGCAACGCGCGGACGAAGGTCATCATCCCCGATTCGGCGCACGGGACCAACCCGGCGACCGCGGCAATTTGCGGTTACACGGTTGAGAACTTGAAATCGAACGCCGAGGGCGGCATCGACCTGGAGGCGCTGGCCGCACAGGTGGACGAGGAGACCGCGGCGCTGATGCTCACCAACCCCTCGACGATTGGGGTCTTTGAGAGCGAGATTCAAGATCG
>JAJXXN010000216.1 GCA_021781075.1 Acidobacteriota bacterium
GATCTTCCAGTACATCCCCTTTGCCGACCACAATGCGATGCTCGACCCGCCGACGGTTGACATCACGGGGCGCATTCTCGAAATGCTCGCGGCGTATGGCTTTACCCGTGCGGATAAGCGCGTGCAAAAGGCCATCCAGTTCATTTACAGCGAACAGGAGCCGGATGGAAGCTGGTTTGGCCGTTGGGGTGTCAACTACATCTACGGCACCTTCCTCGTGCTGCGCGGCCTGGATGCGATCGGCGTGGAGCACAACGAGCCCCAGGTGCAGCAGGCGGCGGAGTGGCTGCGCATGGTGCAGAATGCCGATGGCGGTTGGGGTGAGAGTTGCGGCACCTACGACGACCCAATCACCAAAGGAACCGGGGTCAGCACCCCGTCGCAAACCGCCTGGGCGTTGCTCGGCTTGCTTGCGGCTGGTGACACGCGTTCGGATTCCGTGGCCAAGGGGGTACGCTGGCTGCTGAACCATCAGCTCGCCAACGGTCATTGGGATGAAAGCATGGGCGAGGGCCCGTCGCGGCAGGGCATCATCACTGGAACCGGCTTCCCGCGTGTCTTTTATCTTGCTTACACGCTGTATCGTGATTACTTCCCGCTCCTGGCGTTGACCACCTACAAGCGGGCAATGATGGAACGCACGGCCTGAGGGCTGAGCTGAAAGCATTTGGAGGGTGAATGGCAGTTCCAATTTCACAAATGTGGACCGTGGCATCCTATGTCATCAAGAACAAACTGGCGGGCAACAAGCACTATCCGCTGGTCCTGATGCTGGAGCCGCTTTTTCGCTGCAACCTGGCCTGTGCCGGTTGCGGCAAGGTGCAGTATCCGCCGCATGTACTGAAGAAGATGCTCACCCCGGAGGAGTGCTTCAAGGCGGTCGAAGAGTGCGGTGTGCCCATGGTCTCAATCCCGGGCGGCGAGCCGCTGTTGCATCCGCAGATCGTCGAGATCGTCAACGGCCTCATCGCGCGCAGGAAATACATCTATCTCTGCACCAACGCGTTGGAATTGAAGCGCCGCATCCATGAGTTCACACCGTCGAAATACCTCACTTTCTCGGTTCATCTGGATGGCTTGCGCGAGCACCACGATTTTTCAGTCTGCCGTGAAGGCACTTACGATTTGGCCACGGATGGCATCCGGGAAGCGGTGCGGCGCGGCTTCCGTGTCACAACCAACGCAACGTTTTTTGACGGGACCAACCCCAACGATGTGCGCGCCTTCTTCGATGAAGTGATGGCCATGGGGGTTGAAGGCGTGGTGCTTTCACCGGGTTACAGCTATGAGAAAGCTCCCGACCAGAACCGCTTCCTTGGGCGCGCGCGCGTGCGCAGGCTTTTCCGCGCCATCCTCTCAAACCGCAAAAAGAGCTGGAAATTCAATATGTCCCCGCTCTTCCTCGAGTTCCTCATGGGCAAAAGAAATTACAATTGCACGCCCTGGGGCTCGCCCGCCTACAACATCTTCGGATGGCAAAAGCCCTGCTATCTGCTGCAGGACGGCTATGCGGATAGCTTCAAGGAACTGATTGAAACCACGAAGTGGGAAGAGTATGGCGTCGAAAGCGGAAATCCCAAATGCGCCAACTGCATGGTCAGTTGTGGCTATGAGCCCTCGGCGGTGAATCACGGGTTTGGCTCGCTTGCCGGATTCTGGGCCATGGTGCGTGGCACGTTCAGCTTGTACAAGGACGTGGGCGCATTGAAACTGCTCGATGAGCCGGTCGATGGCGGCCATGGGCAACTTGTGCAGATTGAAAGCCCGGTAAATGAGGAGACCCACGCATGACAGCCGAAGTCCTGAAGTACTCGATGGCGGAGATCGAGGCGCTCGAGGTTGCACCGGGCACAACGCATGAGAACCTGGAGGGCTGGGTTCCGGGCCTGGCCGGCGAGGAAGAACTAAGGAACGCGCTGGAGAAGGCATTTGATTATCGCGGCGATGTGACGCTCACACTCAAGAGCAATGAGAAGATTGAGGCCTACATCTTCAACCGCATCACGGGCAACTCGCTTGCGGATTCGTTCATCCAGATATTTCCCGCCGATGGCTCGGCAAAGCGCAGGATCAGTTATGAGGAGATTGCGCGGCTTGAGTTCACCGGCAAGGACCGCGCCGCGGGCAAGCACTGGGAAGACTGGGTGAAAAACTACAACGAGAAGAAAGCGGCGGGCGAGTCCCTGGCGCTGCACCCGGATGAAATTTAACCAGGCGCAATGAAAATCCTCCTCACAGGCGCGACAGGTTTCATCGGCCACCATGTGGCACATGCATTGGCGGCTCAAGGCGCCCAGTTGCGGCTGTTGGTGCGCAGGACAAGCAACTTGGATAATCTCCAAGGATTGCGCGCCGAGACGCACATAGGCGACCTGGCGGAACCGGAATCAATCAAACCTGCCCTCGAAGGCTGCGATGCGGTGATGCATATTGCCGCGGATTACAGGTTATGGATCCCCGACCCGGCGGCGATGTACAAGGCCAATGTCGAGGGTACGCGCGAACTTCTGCGCTTGGCGCGCGAGGCCGATGTGCCGCGCTTTGTTTACACATCGAGCGTGGCGACGATGGGATTCCGGAAAGACAACGTTGTCATCAATGAGGATTCGCCGGTTTCGCTCAAGCAGATGGTTGGACACTACAAGCGTTCAAAGTTCCTCGCCGAGCAGGAGGCGATTGCCGCCGCAGCGAAGGGCCAAAAGGTGGTGATCCTCAACCCGACTTCGCCGATTGGGGCATATGATCGCAAACCAACGCCG
Source organism: Acidobacteriota bacterium (assembly GCA_021781075.1). GTDB lineage: Bacteria > Acidobacteriota > Terriglobia > Terriglobales > Acidobacteriaceae > CAIMNN01. Next base: position 2,760 of record JAJXXN010000216.1, read on the forward strand.
ACGGGCCGGATTATTTTGGATTTTCTGAACGGAAAATTTCCCGCCTACATGGACACCGGCTTGAACCTGGTTGATGTGGAGGAGATTGCAAGGACCCACGTTGCGGCGCTGACCGTGGGGCTGTTCGGGCGCCGCTATATTCTCGGCGGCGAGAATTTGACGCTCAAGCAGATTCTCGACAAGCTGAGCGAGTTGAGCGGCGTGCCATCCCCGACGATGAAGATTCCGTTTGCAGTTGCTGCGATGTATGCATTTTTTGAGGAAACGATAACGGGCAAGATCTGCAAGAAGGAACCGCGCGCAACGCTTGAAGAGGTGCGCATGGGCCGGAAGAAAATGTATGCGTCATCGGCGCGGGCGCAGCAGGAGCTTGGTTTTCGCATTCAACCGGTGCTG
>JAJXXN010000203.1 GCA_021781075.1 Acidobacteriota bacterium
GGTTGGCATTGATTCCCGAGCCCTTGTAGTAAATCAGCATGAAGGCCATCACCACCAGCACGCCCACAATCGCCGCAGTCACGCCCTGGCGAATCGAGTCGGCGCCGAGTGAAGCGCCCACAATGCTGCTCTCCAGGACCTTGATCGAGGCCGGTAGCGCGCCCGTGCGCAACGACTTAGACAAGCGCTGCACTTCGTCCTCGGTGAAAGTGCCCGTAATCTGGCCCGAATCGCGAATGCCACTCTGGATTGTCGCGACTTCCTTCACGCGTCCGCTCAGCAGGATCGCCATGCTCTTGCCGATGTTCTTGCTGGTGTAATCGTAAAAGCGGTCGCCAGCCTCATTGGTCAGGGTGAAACTGACCGCGCGCCGCCCAGCCTGGTCGCGCGACTCCTGCGCATCGCGGAAATCAGAGCCGCTGACGATGGCCGCCCGCTCCAGCACAAATACCTGGTCGGCGGAGTTCCCGGTCAGCCCGTTGAAGTGCGCCATCATCTCATCCGGCGGCAGCGCCCCGCCCGTCGAGGCGGAAGCCTCCTGCTCGCTCTGGTAGGGCCCTCCCACAACGGCATGAACCTCCAGGCGGTCAGTCGCCGACAAAATGCTCATGATCCGGTCGATGTTCTCCTCGCCCGGAAGCTCAATCAGCACCTGGTCCTCGCCCAGCTTGTACTCTTCAATCACTGGCTCGCTGACGCCGATCTCGTCCACGCGGTCGCGCAGCGTCTCAATCGCCTGCTGCACCGTCTTTTGCTCAAGATCCGCCTTCACGCTCGGCTTCATCGTCAGCGTCCACGCATTCTGCACGCTTCCACCGGCTATGTCATACTGCGCCGAGTACTTCGAGTCAAGCAGGCTCTGGATGTCCGCCGGCTTGCTGTCCGCCGCGCCCGTCACCTTGATCAGCAGCGGATTGTTCGGGTCCGGTTTCGACACTTCGCTTACGTCCAGGTTCGCAGCCTTCAGGTCCTGCTCTATCCGGGCGCGCGCGTTGTCCGTCTCGCTGTTGATGGCCTCATTCACCTGGACTTGCAGGATCAGGTGAGCGCCGCCCTGCAAATCCAATCCAAGATGGATGCGCTTGGTGATGGCCGTGGTCAGGTCCTTGCCCGTGATGCCGCCTGGGATGCCAATGATGCCGTACACACAAACCAGCATCACCGCAACGATGAGTAGTACTTTGCCCTTCAGGTCCTTTTTCATCTCTCGTGTCTCAAATCCAGTAAATTTCTACTTCTCGGCCGCGGGTTCATCGTCGCGGGTCACGGCTGCGATGGCCGTCTTGGCCACCTCAAGCTTCAGGTTGTCGGGCGCCACGCGGATCACAATCGAGTCATCCTTCAGCGATAGAATTACGCCACGGATTCCGCCGGACGTCGTCACCTTGTCGCCCTGCTTCAAATCCGCCAGCATCTGTTGCCACTGCTTTTGCCGCTTCTGTTGCGGGCGGAACAACATCAAATAAAGCAGCGGCACAAGCAAGAGCAGCGGGAGCATGCCGATCAAGCCGCCTCCCGCAGTTTGCTGCTGTCCATCCACTACAAACGCCATCCAATTTGCCACAATCGTCCTTTGCATCCCCGGCTCTTTGTTTTCAGCCGGAAATCACCCTGCGCAGGCCTTCAGGCCCACGCGGCCCGTTCTTCCATTGTCTCGGGGATTTCTACCGGGGTCGAGACCACTCCCCTACATATTAGATAAGAAACGCGAAAGCTGGGTAGTGTCAAGACGCTTCACCCGCTACGCTACTTCCCAAACGAACTGATTCTGGTGCAATCCACCTCGTTCGTGCAAAAAAAACCGCCACCGCTACTTCTTGGGCGCCTCCGTTGGCTGCTGCGGCTGGCCCTTGTCCATCTCTTGACCGTTATAAATCAAAGTCACATCCGCGTGAAATTGCTTATAGTCCGAATATTTGATTGTCTGCTTGATGTGCACGTCCTGCGCCATGTATCCATGCCCGCCGGCAAAATGCAGCACTCCCTCGCCAATCGTATACACAGGGAACCAGTAATGCCCGTCAATCTGCTGCCGCCACGTCATAAACGGGGGATGCAGGTCCTCCTGGCCCTTCTTCGTGTCGTCGGGCACAATCCAGCCATTGGTCACAACTATTTGCAACGCCTCCGTGTCCACCCAGATGCGCCCCTTCAGGTATCGCTTCTTCTTCTCAATCAACTTCGGCGCCACGTCAAAAACGTAACACTCAATCTCATCCACCTGCTGACGCCCCACATATTTGATCTCGTAGTTCTGTATCTCCTCGGTCGTCAGAAGCATCGACAGGTTTTGCTGAATATCCTGCAAATCCGACGGGCTCATCGCAATCCGCTTCAGGCTAACCGTCGGCGCCATCACCACCCGCTCCGTCCGCCGGCCGGTCGAGTCGAATATCACATCCGACACTTCAAAATATTCCCCATCCACCTTGTCATCGTCGTCATACTCCTGCAACTTCACCGTCCGCCGATACGTGTAGTTGTCCAGCGCCTTCTTGAACTGGCTCTCCTTCGCCGCGAATTGCTTGATAATCTCCTCCGGCTTCACCTTCGGCTCGCCCACGTCCATCTTGCCAAAGCCCGAGTCCATCGCCATCGGCGTAAAACTGTCCTTGTCCTGCGCGGCCAGCATCAGCGGCGCCAGCAACATTGCTGTGATTACAATCCGGGGAATGCGCACCGCGAACCTCCACAATTTCATCCTTGCACACGGGGCTATAGATAAGACGCCATTTCCCGGTGTTGAGTTGTGTGGGTGGCGCAAGGGGTCAATAAAAATCGTTCACCCAGCACCCTCTCATCCTGGGCAAAGCTCCCCGGGGCGCGCAGTCGAAGGATGACAGGGCATGACGCTCAACTTTTACCCGGGCCAGATTCAAGCAGGCCAGCGCACGCATCCCCAGTGCTAAAATTCTCTTCGCCAATTCAATAGGAGTTCTCCATGACAGCCAAATACTTCCGCTCGCTCACGCTGGGCCTTTTCACCCTCGCAGCCATACTGCCACTCGCCGCCCAGCAAAAACGCCCCATGACCTTCGACGACATGATGGCCATGAAGCGTCTCGGCGAAACCGCCGTCAGCCGCGACGGCCGTTGGCTCGCCTACGCCGTCACCACCGTCGACCTCAAGGCCAACACCAAAACCGCGCGCACATACCTCCAGTCCATCTCCGACCCCAAGGCAATGCCCATTCTCGCCGCCGCCACCGAGCCCGGCGACTCCGGCCTCCAGTTCGCCCCCGACGGCAACAGCGTTCTCTTTTTGTCGGGCCGGGGCAATGGCACGCAGATTTGGCGCGCTGACTTCAACCCCGCCACCGGCGCAACTGCAAACCCCTCGCGCCTGACCTCCATCGCCACCGAGGCCGACAACGCCCAGTGGTCGCCTGATGGGCGCTTCATCGTCTTCACCTCCTCGGTTTACCCGGACTGCCCCACAATCACCCTCGCCGACCAGAAATCAGGTGACCAGTGCAACAGCGACCGCGACCTCGCCGCCGCAACCTCCAAGGTCAAGGCGCAAATCTTCGACCATCTCCTCTATCGCCACTGGGACCACTTCACCGGCCCCAAGCGCAGCCACCTGTTCCTGCTTGATGCTGCCACCGGCGCCCTGCGCGACCTCAATCCCAACGACACCCACGACACGCCGCCCTTCTCGCTCGAAGGCAGCAGCGGGTTTGCCATCTCCCCCGACTCAAGGGAGCTGGCATTCACTGAGAATTTGTCCGACCAGCCGGCTACATCCACCTCGGCCAGCATCTTCACCCTCGACCTCACCAACCCCGCCTCAAAGCCCGTGAAGGTTTCCACCAGCGTCGGCGGAAACTTCACCCCCGCCTACTCGCCCGATGGAAAATACCTCGCCTGGCGCTCGCAGGCCCGCGCCGGCTACGAGAGCGACAAATTCCGGCTGGCGCTTTATGACCGCGCCGCGAAAACCACGAAAAATTTATTGCCCGACTTTGACAACTGGGTCGATGAGTTTGCCTGGGCCGATGACTCAAACGAAATCTATTTTCTCTCCGGCGAAAAGGGTGGCGAGCCGCTCTTCTTGGTCAACCTGCAAGGCAAAATGGTCAAACTGGGTGGTGAAGGGGAATCAGGAAGTTTGCTGGTCCTAAATGCCGCCGGTGAATTGATTGCCTCCAATATGACCGTGGCAAGGCCTGCCGAGGTTCAACTCTTGCACGTTATTGGCGACCCACTATCAACTTGCAAGGGTGATTGTGCGGGCAGCGCCATTGCGATGACGCCACTCACCCACCTCAATGATTCCCTCCTCGCCCAGCTCGACCTCGCGCCCCTCGAACCCTTCTGGTTCACCGCATCCGACAAGGTCAAAGTCCAGGGCTTCCTCGTCAAGCCACCGTCCTTCGACCCCAACAAAAAATATCCCGTCAAATTCCTCATCCACGGCGGGCCGCAAGGCGCATGGGGGGATGATTGGAGCTACCGCTGGAACCCCGAGCTCTTCGCCGCAAACGGCTACGCAGTGGTCATGGTCAACATGCGCGCCTCGACAGGCTACGGGCAGGCCTTTGTCGACGCCGTCAACGGCAACTGGGGCGGGCGGCCTTATTTGGATTTGATGGAAGGCCTGGACTACGCCGAAGAGCACTTCCCGTTCATCGACAAGAAGCGCGAAGCCGCCCTCGGCGCAAGCTACGGCGGCTACATGGCCAACTGGGTGCTCGGGCACACCAATCGATTCAAGTGCATCGTCACCCACGACGGCATGTACAACGCCGAGTCGGCCTTCGGCAGCACGGAAGAATTGTGGTTCAACACCTGGGAGTTCAAGGGCGCGCCCTGGGATTACTTCGGCAAACCGGATTCCGAAAACCCATTCCGCAAGTGGTCGCCCATGCTCTCCGCCAAAAACTTCAAAACTCCCACCCTGGTCGTCCACGGCCAAAAGGATTACCGCCTTGACGTCAGCGAGGGATTCCAACTTTTCACCGCGCTGCAACTCCGCGGCGTCCCCAGCAAGATGCTCTACTTCCCCGATGAGGGCCACTGGGTATTGAAGCCGCAAAACTCCCAGCTCTGGTGGAAGACGGTGAACGATTGGGTGGATGAATGGACGGCAAAGGCAGCGAGCAGTAAACAGTAAACAGCAAGCTGTCACGGTTGGCAGTAAACAGAATGCGAGGGAAGAATGCGCGCCGTATCAGGAACTGATTGTTTGGCAACGGGCTGTGCAGCTGAGCGTTGCGGCCTACAAGTACACCGCTGACTTTCCGGACTCAGAATGATTCGGGCTGACCAACCAATTGCGCCGTGCATCCGTTTCGGTTGCCAGCAATATCGCGGAAGGCTTCGGCCGCTCAACAAAAGGCGAGTACAAACTTTTTCTTGGTCACGCCCGAGGCTCTCTCTATGAAGTCGAAACACAATTGGTAATTGCAGTGAATTTGAAATTCGGCGTCGAAGAAAAGCGTTTGGTCGCTCAGGGTTTTGCCGAAGAAGTAGGCAAAATGTTGATCGCTCTGATTAAGAGAACACATTGAACTGTTTATATGGCAAGTGGGCCAAGAGGCATGTTGTCTTTTGGCCCTCTGCTTGCTGCTTGCTGTTTACTGCTTGCTAATAAAAAAGATACTTGCGCCACCGGTCATCGCCCCTTCCCAGCATGCGCATGATCTGGCGGCTGGTGTGGAGCGAGAAGCTGCGCGGCTCGCGCAACAGTTGCATGTCGTCAAGCTCGTTGAGCAGCCGGTTGCCCTTCTTGCGGTTGCACGTGTGGCAACAGGCGACTAAATTTTCCCATGTTGAGTTGCCACCTCGGGAGCGCGGGATCACGTGGTCGAGCGTCAACTCGCCCGGCGCCAACACCGTCGCGCAATATTGGCAGGTGTTCCGGTCGCGCAGCAATATGTTTTTCCTCGACAAGGCCCGTGTCTGGTGCGGAATCCTCCGGTACTCCAGCAGCCGGATCACCGACGGCATTGCAATGCGGCTGCGCTGCGCGTGCAGCGTGAGCCCGTGCTCCTCCTCGGTGCGCGCGATGCCCTTCAACACCAGCACCAGCGCACGGCGAGCCCCGCAGATGTTGATCGGCTCATAGCTCGCGTTCAGCACCAGCACCGGCATCTGCAACAGGTGGGTCGTCTGCCCGGGCGTGGCCGCCTCCTGGATGGTTGTGGCAACGCGGGCCAGCGTTTTTTGTTTGCGTGCGTGGATCATGGCTTTACCGAGCGACATTGGTTTCACACCTCGCATTGTTGGTTTTGGCACTGCCGGTTTCACCTGCAAACTCACTCAACCGTCTTTCAATCTTGCGCGCGCTGCGCGTGTCAAACCCGCCCAGCAGCGCCTCCGTCCCATCCTTCGGGCCGCCCTTGCGCCAGCCTTTCAACGTTGCCCGCGCCACCGTGGCCACGCGCACGCTCTTCGCCCCCGCGCGCAGCAACACCGTCGCAGCCGCCCGCGCCGTGGCACCGGTCGTCATCACGTCGTCTATCAGCAAACAATCACGCCCGCGCAAACTCTCCGGCTCACCAACCTGGAAGGCCTCTTTAAGATTGAGCCTGCGCTGCCGCGGCGTCAGACCGGATTGCGGCGCCGTCTGCTTGTGCCGGATCAGCGTTTTGCTCGCCAGCGTCATTTGCCACTCGGGATGTTTTTTGCGCAGCTCGCTCAATGCCGCGCCGGCCAGCAGCCTTGCCTGGTTGAATCCACGCTGCCGCTCCCTCCGGGCATGAAGCGGTACCGGCACCACCAGCATCTCCGCGGGCGCATTCTGCATCAACCGCTCAATCGCGCGTGCCAAAAAACCGCCCAGCGGTCGCGCCATCACCCGTGCGTTGTCAAACTTGAGCACATGGACCGCCTCGCGCATTTGCGCCTCAAAGATTCCGTACGCAGCCGCCTGCACAAAGGGCGGCGCCGCCATGCGGCAGGCACGGCAAAGCCGTGAGGCCAGGGATGCCGGCGCGGGCAGGTGGTCGCCGCAGCAGGCACAATAAAATTCCGTGAATTCAGGGGATTCGGCGAGCGCGGGGAACTGGGTCCAGCAGAAATCGCAGACCGGAATGGTGGAGAAACGCGCTAAGGGGTCGCCGCAAAGGAGGCAGGCATCTGGTGTGAGGGCGCAGGAAAGTACATCCAGCGGACTTCGCAGCACACGCGCAACAGCGCGCCAAGCTGCTGTCTCCGAGGCTACCGGGTTCGCGTATAGCTGTACCGTGCCACGACTGCTGAAGACGCACCTCGCAGTTCAGGCGGGCGGACATGCACCCCGCCATGCTTCCACTATAGCGCAGACGGGGGCGGCTTGCCATTCCTCTTGGCAATGGCAGGGTGCGGCTCATCAATTCAATTGCAGTTTGGACTTGGAGGGCAAAGCCGTTTCCGGGGTTCTGCCGCAAACGACACCGCTCCGCACAATGGTCGGGGAGAGAGGATTCGAACCTCCGACCCCCTGCTCCCGAAGCAGGTGCTCTACCAGGCTGAGCCACTCCCCGATCCTGTTTTTGGTTGGACGCTTCCGCCGATAGCCCTGCCTGGAAACACGGGGCAGCAGAGTGCGCTCCACACAGTGTATCAGAATTTTCTGTACAACGCGGAGCCGCGCCGCACGTCGTACCATGGGTGTGAGGTGTGCCTCCATGTCAATACTGGACAACCTGCACGTGCTCGATGGCGGCTTTGCCTCGGAGCTTGAATACCTCGGCTGCAAGATCAGCGGCCCGCTCTGGTCGGCACATGTCCTTGAAGACGAACCCGAAAAAGTCGTTGCGGTGCATCGCGCCTATCTTGAGGCCGGCGCCGACCTTATTCTCACCGCCAGCTATCAGGCCTCGCGCATGGGCTATGTGGAGTACGGGCTCACGCCCGGAGAAGCGGACCGCGCGCTGCTCAAGGCTGTCGAGCTGGCACGCCAGGCCATTGAGGAGTGGCGCATCACCAGCGGAGAAACCCGCCGCGTGCTGGTAGCCGCCTCGCTCGGCCCTTTTGGCGCAGCGTTGCACAACGGCGCCGAGTACCACGGCAACTATGGCAGACCCTTCGCTGAAATTCTCAACTTCCACCGCGAGCGCATTGAAGTGCTCGCCGCCGCGGAGGAGGAATGGCGCCCCGACCTGCTGGCCTTTGAGACCCTGCCCTCGCTTGAAGAGGCCGAGGCCATCGCGCAGGCACTTGCGGAATTTCCAGGATTGAAGTGCTGGTTCAGCTTCACCTGCCGCAACGGCATCGAGGTCGCGCACGGCGAACGTCTCAGTGACTGCACCAGCCTGGCAGCGGAGCTTCCCCAGTGCATCGCCGTCGGCGTCAACTGCACGCATCCGTCGCACATCGAGAGCCTTATCGGCGAAATCAAATCCGCCACCTCAAAGCCCGTGGTCGTCTACCCCAACTCCGGCGAAGGCTGGGACGCGGAGAAGCGCGTGTGGACCGGCGCGGGCGATGCGGCGGGTTTCGGCGAGAGCGCGCGGCGCTGGTTCAACGCCGGCGCGCAGATTGTCGGTGGCTGCTGCCGGACTCGGCCCGAACACATCGCCAAAATCGCTGCGTCGGCGAGCGCCCAATAAATTAATCCTTGCCCAGCTTCAGCAGCAGACGCGCAATCGTCGCCAACTGCATGTTCGATGTGCCTTCGTAGATTTTTCCGATCTTCGAGTCGCGGAAGAGTTTTTCGACCGGGTATTCGCGGACGAAGCCGTTGCCGCCGAAGATTTCAACCGCGAGGCTGGCCACGCGCTCGGCGACCTGGGAGACGAAGTACTTGCACATTGCGGCCTCGCGGACGAAGTTTGCCCCGGCGTCCTTCAAGCGCGCGGCGTTGTAGACCATGAGCTTGGCGGCTTCGATTTCCGTGGCCATTTCGGCGAGTGTGAACTGCACGGCCTGGAACCCGGCGATGGGGCGGCCGAATTGCTTGCGCTCCTCGGCGTAGCGCGCGGCGTGGTTCCAAGCGCCTTCGGCGAGGCCGAGCAGTTGCGCGCCGATGCCGATGCGGCCCTCGTTCAATGTTTCGATGGCGATTTTGTAGCCCTTGCCCTCTTCGCCGAGGAGGTTTGCGGCCGGCACGTCGCAATTATCGAGGACGAGCTCGCAGGTGCTTGAGGAGCGAATGCCGAGCTTGTCCTCCTTGCGGCCGACACTGAAGCCGGGAGCGGAGCGCTCGACGAGGAAGGCGCTGATGCCCTTGTAGCCTTTTGCGGGGTCGCTGGTGGCGAAGACGATGTAGAGGCCGGCCTCCTTGGCATTCGATATCCAGAGCTTGCGGCCGTTCAGCCGGTAGCCAGTGGCGGTTTTTTCATAGCGCGTCTCGAGGGCAAAGGCGTCGGAGCCGGAGTTGGCCTCGCTCAAAGCGTAGCTGCACACGGTTTCCGTGGCCAGTTTTGGGAACCACTGCTTGTGCTGCGCGGGCGAGCCCCAGCGCTTGATGGCGTTGATGCAGAGGGTATTCTGCACATCGACCAGCACGCCCACGCCCGGCTCTACGGTCGAAATCGCCTCCACGGCAAGGATGGCGTCAAAAAAACTGCCACCGGCGCCGCCATGCTCGTCGGGAATTTCAATGCCCATCAACCCCATGGCAAAGAGTTTTGCGACCAACCCGTCGGCGTAATGCGCCTCCTCGTCCATTTTGCGGACGTGCGGGCCAATCTCATCCTCGGCAAACTTCCTGATGGTGGAATAAAAAAGCTGTTCTTCTTCACTGAGCTGGGTCAAAGCCTGTGGCGCGGAATGAGTCTGTGACAAGATGAAAATCCCCCGTGCGGGAGTTTAACAGATTGCGCCCAGGGCTTGCTGACAATGGCTGATTACGGGGCATTTGCGTGGACGGGAAGGGTGAGGCTGAGCAATTTGCCAGGGTCGATGTACGCGTCCTGATAGCGCACCGCCCAGTGGAGATGCGGGCCGGTGACGCGGCCGGTTGCGCCGGAGAGGCCGAGCAGCTGGCCCGTCTTCACTTGCTCGCCGGCGTGAACGGAAAATTTGGAGAGGTGCATGTAGAGTGTGTACAGCCCGAGGCCGTGGTCGATGATGACACAGTTGCCCTCGTAGTAAAGATGACCGGCCAGAATCACTGTTCCCGCATTGGCGGCGTGGACGGGGGTGCCGCTTTTGGCGCGGAAATCCATGCCCTTGTGGATGGTGGAAATCTGTTGCGATGGGTCGGCTGTGCTTTTGTCAATGCGCCGCGTGCCGAAGCTGTCGGTTGGCTGTGAGTGGACGGGCGGGCGAAAATCGCCGTTCCATGCGGGCTCATCGCCGATGCGCGCGTTGGCCTCGGCAAAAAGTTTTGCCTTCAGAGCGCGCTCCTCCTCAATCCTTTTTTGCGCTTCCGGCGGTGGTGCCACAAACTTTGGCGCCACGGTGATGGTTGCGGTGCGGTAATTGGCGGGGATGAGCGGAATTTGCTCAGTCAATTCGCGGCTGCCACCCGCGGCAAGTCGCAGTGTGAGCGCAAGCTTCACAGGCGCAACCGGCGCCTCCACGTCAATGCCCGCCAGCGCGTACCAGTGATGATTCGCCGCGCGGAAAAACCGCACCGGCACTCCGTTCAAAGTGCCGTCGATGGCCGCGCAATCGCTGGATGCAATCTCAAGCAGCACGGGCGAGCCGGGCTCAAGTTGCGGGGGCGTCAACTTGACCGTTTGCGCGGCGAGAAGCGCGGGAAGAACCATTGCCATGGAGAGAATTCGGCGCATGAGGTCAGGATAATGCCGCACGGCTAAATGAGGGACCGTTCTTTGATTTCGAGGTACTGGTTGAGTACCGCCGCGGTGAGCGCGTCCGGGTTCAAATCCATGGTGCGGGCGCCATGCTCGTTGAGTTGGGCAAGGAGGCGTTCGCGTCGGGAGGCCATCTCCTGCGCCGCCGCCGCGCGGAAGAACTGTTCCACGCTGGCGGGACGGGCATTGGCAATGCGCTCCACCTCGGGCTGCGCGATGGTGATGAACAGAAGCAAGTGCCGCTTGAGCAACTGCATGGCGCCGTCAATCACCTCGGGCCGCATTGCGGTCTCGGCCAGGTCAGTGACCCACAAGACCATGCCGCGGCGTGGCTGCAGGCGGTTGAGCGTGGCCGTGGCGCGGAGGTGGTCGGCCTCGCCCGGCTCGGCGCGCAACTGGGCCAGGGATTCGATGATTTGGCGCAGATGCGCGGCGCCGCGCGCGGGCAGAATCCGCTGCTGAATGCCCTCCCCATAAGCAAGCAAACCCACACGGTCTGCGGAGAAGAGCGCGAGTTGCGCGAGGGCCACCGCGGCGGAGGCTGCGTGGTCGAGTTTGGTGTGCAGCGTGGAGGCATCGTGCGCGCGATAGGGGGTTGCCGGTTTCCTCGTCGCCGCCGCTGCCGCCGCCACTTCCAGCTCGTTCAGGCCCTCCGGCTGCGCCACGCCCATGGCCACGCGCGAGCGCATGAGGCGGCCGCAGTCGAGCACAATCCACACCGCCTGGCTGCGCTCGGCCTGGTACTGGCGCGTGATCAATTCGCCGCGCCGCGCCGTTGCCGTCCAGCAGAGGTCGCGCAGGTCATCGCCGGGGCGGTATTCGCGCAGGCTCTCAAACTCACGGCCCTGCCCACGCTGTTGGGCCTGCCGCAATTGCAATTCAATCTGCCGGCTGCGCGCAAGATAAATCCGCTGCCCCTCGCCGCCCCTCAGCACCGGATACACGCGCACCGTCTGCCTCAAATCGGCCTGCGCCCAGCGGTCCACAAGGCTGATGGTGGAACGGTAGCGAAGAAAAAGATTACCCACATGCCAGTCGCCGCGCTCATTGGGCGTGAAGGCGTAGCGCACCTTCGCGGGAACATGGGGAAAGGCCAACACGCGCAGAGTCTTCGGGATCGCCACCAGCTCGAGCGGCAAATCGTCCATCATGCGGCAATCGAGTATTCTGTTGCCGCTTTGCGTTATGCCCAGCTCAACCTCGGTTGTGCCATCCAGTGCCGGGGCGTTTGACCACCGGCGCGTTGCCGTGATGCGCTCAGGCTTCGGCAATCCTGCCGCGTCAAACGCGGCAATCAGCAGAATCAGCGCTTCCCACGCCAAAAACCCATAGCTCACCTGCGGATAAAAATAGCCCGGATAGAGCCAGAGAAAACCGGCCAGGAGCAGCCAGATTGCGCGCGGGGTCAGGCCGTAGGCAAACTTTCTGCGCCGTGCCGCGGTCGCGCCCACAGCTTCAGGTTGGAGCGAGGGGAGCGTCATAACTCAGGCTCTTGGCACGGCCACGGCGGCAATCACATCGGCAAGGACGCGGTCCGCGTCAAAGCCCTCGAGCTCGGCCTCGGGCTTGAGCAACACGCGATGCCGCAGCACGGGCATGAAGGCGCGCTTCACATCGTCGGGGACCAGGTAATCGCGCTCTTCAAAGGCCGCGACCGCCTGCGCGACGCGCATCACGCTGATGGCGGCACGCGGGCTGGCGCCGAGCGAGAGCGTAGGCCACTCGCGCGTGCGGCGGACCAGGGCCAGGATATATTGATACAACTCGGGCTCGATGCGGATCCGCCGCACCTCCTCGCGCGCCGCATCGAGCAGCGCCGCCGGGAGCGTGGCGATTTGCACATCATCGAGCAGGCCCGCGCCCGAGCCGGCGTGGTGCCGCTCCAGGATTTTTTGCTCATCCTCCGCACCCGGGTAAGGCACACGGATCTTCAGCAGGAAGCGGTCCAACTGCGCCTCGGGCAGAGGGTAGGTTCCCTCGAAGTCAATTGGGTTCTCGGTTGCGAACACGGTGAACCATTTTGGCAGCGCGCGTCGCTGGCCATCGCTCGTCACCTGCCG